>JAESQG010000246.1 GCA_016765265.1 Pseudomonadales bacterium
TAATGTTGCTCCCTATTGTGACGCCCAAAAGTATGTTATCTCAAAACAGTGTTGTATGAGACCAGGTTGGCACACAGGGCTTAAGTAGGTCATAGAAACCCCTCTTGTTTACCCATTAGTTGCTTTTTCCGAGAGACTGTAACTATATCTAGTTACACGATTGCCTCGTTGCAACTAGATATAGTTACAGGTAGAAATAGTTACAGGCCTTTGATTTTGAGTGTGCTGGAATAAGCAGGGGGATTAAGTGCCATAATAACAATGGCCTAGGGGTTTGGCAGCTATATCTGTCACGATTCCCAGGCGGACCTCTATCGCGTGAGAAGCCAGTAGGGCATCTTTCCCACTGCTCGTGGCCCTGTAGGGTTCATTGGATTAGCACCGATTTCCCTAGCGCCCCCTTACAACAAACTTTTTTGTTCAGGTGTTATAACGTCATCGGCGGAATCAATAACTTCAGAGAGTAGTGTCCCCGAAGCCAGAGTGATGGATTTTATGGTGCGCTACTTTCCTCAGATGTGGAGAAAAGCCGCCGTCCTGGGATGGCGAAAATAGGGCAATAAATTTATCGGATCCGCTTCAAAGGGTGAAATAGCTTAGGTATAATTGTACGATTTTTCTGCTTTTGTTGGGCATGGTAGTTGTAGCTATTAAAACAAAAAAAGAATAAAACAATAATAACAAATACTTATACCAATGCTTACAATGGCGTATTCTGAATACAGGTTTACATAGTGGCTCTTTATCATACTAAGGGCTAAGTTGAGAAACCTGGTGCCAGAATACGACTAAGACCCAGAGGGGCAAACCGTGGCGATCAATCGAAAGTTATTAGGCAGTATTGATCTTTCCTTATTATCGACATTTCAAGTGCTGTTAGCAGAAAGAAATGCGACTAAAACCGCCCAAAAATTGGGGTTGACTCAAAGTACCGTCAGCAAGCAGATTTCAAAATTAGAGAAATTGACTGGCCTAGAATTATTCCTTCGGCAAGCTAATGGTTTACAGCCCACAGCAAGTGCACTGGAGTTAGGCGAAGCGGTACACACTGCATTAGGCGTGTTATTTGAAGTCTTTGAGCAACAAGAATATAACTACCAAAGCGATGCGGTTAAAATAAAGATAGCAGCGACAGACTACTTTTCTTCCTTCATCTATCCTCATTTTATC
Source organism: Pseudomonadales bacterium (assembly GCA_016765265.1). Taxonomy (GTDB): domain Bacteria; phylum Pseudomonadota; class Gammaproteobacteria; order Pseudomonadales; family DC-out160; genus DC-out160. The sequence continues at coordinate 1,171 of JAESQG010000246.1, forward strand.
GATTATCTCGAGAGCATAGAGGCTGCAATTCAAATTGAAATTATTCCGATCCCCTGTCGCCTCGATACCGAGATATTTTCAGCAAATGATCTTCGACGATTATTGGTTGGTGGCGCGGTAGATCTGATGATATATCACGATAACATTGCATTTCAGAATTCGAAATCCCAACAACTGCTTTCAGATCCTTGGTTTCTTGTAGGCGGGGAATATTCGGATCTCAATATTGATACAATGGTACAAAAAACAGATTTAAAATATATTAGCGCGGGTCCATTACCTGCTGACTTGATTAGAGCGATGGGGCCCGAGTACCAGAATTTCTCTTATACGGGATATTACAATTCAATATTTGATACCGTCACTAAATCAAACGTCGTTGGTATAGGACCTTCGAAGGCTTTTGACTTTAATAATCCAACCATCGCTAGCCGAGCGTTAGAAATAAAAAATATTCACCCGTTTCAACTTTCACAATATTGGAACCCTCAACGTACAGAAGAACGAAGTTTGAAGTTTGTTCGCAGTCTAATATGGAATTATTGCAGTGAATTATAAAACCCCACAAGGTAAGAGAAACAAAGGAGTTCTTCTGCTAGTCGGAGATCCTGAAAAAAATCTATTTGAAACCATTTCCGGTTTAGCGCATGACTTGCTTGTGGTAAAAAAAATACGGATGAAAGCTGTGGATATCCGTCAAAGTATCGTGGCCTACACACCGGATATTATTACCTTTGTCCATGATGGACTAGATAACACTGCATTTATTGAAACATTGGACCTATTTAAATCTCTTGCCTACAAGTCGATAATTATTTCGACTAGCCATTTTAAGGAAATTGAAGAAATCGTCTGTCAATCAGGTTATTCTGAATACTGGTTTTCACCGATAGGTAAAGATGTACTAAAAAAACGCATTGAAACAATTTCACAATTTTCAAGGAAAGTCGCGGAATTCGGTGAAGGTTCCGCTAACCAGACAACTGAACGTTCACGGTTATTGATTGTGGAAGATAATCAATACGATCGTATTCTCTTAGAAGAGACCTTAAAAAAGGAATACGATTTGGTGGTGACTGATTCGGCTCAAGAAGCCTTATCCACACTTTCTACTAGCTGTGAGAGCGGTAAAGAGATTAATGGCATCATTCTAGATGTGTTTCTACCAGGCGATAGCGGATTCAAAGTGTTTGAGACAATTAGGGCTGATGAAGCCCATGCGGAAATACCTATTATCTTCTCCACGTCAAAAACATCCTGGAGAGATGTGATGCATGGTTTGAATCTAGGCGCGGCAGACTATCTAAAGAAACCTATCCAACCGTTTAGAGTGTTAGCTAAGGTTAACGCCGCTCTCTTTCGAGCAGGAATGGAGCAGGCCTGGAGAAAAGAGGGTAGGGATACATGAAGTCTATTCAATATTCTCAGTTTCTGGCTGAATAATTTTCGGCATAGAATGCAGCAGATTGATTATAAAATTTTGATCGCTGGCACTCAGTTCAAGTAAGTGCTGAGAGATAAAATCTAAAAGCGCACTGAATTGATTAAACCCAATATTGCCTGCAACTGATTTAGCTTCATGGGCTAAGCGTTGTACTTCCGAATGTTCATTATCTCTATTCAGAATTTCGATTTGACCAACAAACTGTAATAAAGATCGATGGGAATTCGCGACGAATTCATCTCGTTTTGTTTTAGATTCAAATACTTTATTTAGATGGCCTACCCTCACGTGATCGCCATCATCTCTTTTACCCGTGGTTTTGGTAGACCTTGCATGTTGAACCCAATGATTTATTTTTTTATGCAATCCCACAAAATCTACGGGTTTACTGATAAAGTCGTTCATCCCAGAGTTGAGGCTTTGATGTTCGTCGGCGTCAGTGGCAGCAGCAGATAAGGCCACAATCGGTAGATGCTGGTATCCTAGCTTTCTAATTTGTTCTGTCGCTTCGTACCCGTCCATCTTTGGCATTTGAACATCCATTAGTACTATGTCGTAGGTGTTGCGGAGTATCTTTGAAATGGCGTCGACACCGTTGCAAGCAGCATCGATAAGGGCTACTTTACCTGATAAGTAATTAGTCATGAATTCGATATTTAGATCTGAATCGTCCACCAACAAAATTCTTGAGGATTCCAGAATAATCTCTGCATCTTGGGAGTTGGTGATGCTGGACATCGCCCTTTTCGGTTCTGTTTCTGTATGTTCTTTCTTTGTAATTTCAAAGGGAAGTGATACGACAAAAGTACTGCCTTGTTCTAGTTTGCTGGTAACGTTTATCGTACCGCCCATAAGTTTTACTAGGCTACTCGATATACTGAGGCCAAGTCCTGTTCCCTCATATTGTCGTGTGCTGGAAAAATCCGCTTGTTCAAAGGGCAAGAATAGCCGTGGGATTCTTTTCGTTTCAATGCCTATCCCACTATCACGAACTTTAAAGGTTAAGATACTAGGTCTTTTCGCGAGCAAAGAGAGATCATCGCTGAGTTGTTCGTTAATGATGATAGAAATATAGCCGCTTCGAGTAAACTTGAAGGCATTGCCGATTAAGTTCACGAGAACTCGAAATAAGCTGTGAGGATCACCATAAAAATAAGGGGATGTCGTGTTATCTTTAATGGAAAAATTGATACTTTCATCGGAAGCAGGGAAATATTGAATTAGTCGCTGTCTGGTATCAGCGAGAGAAAACACCTCATTCTTTAGTTTAAAACTACCATAGTCCATTTTGGAGAAATCCAAAATATTATTAATCGTGTTAAGTAGGTGGGAGGAGTTTTCCGCTACCTTTATAAGGAATCTGTCCTTCTCAATAGGGGATGCTTCGCTTAAGGCTTGAGATGAGTAGCCAATGACCCTGTTCATAGGATCCCTCAATTCGTGACTCATGTTAGCTAAGAACTCACTTTTAACCAGTGCAGTATTTTCAGCGATGGTTTTTTCTTTTTCAATAGTTTCGACTTGTGCCTTGGTACTATTAATTTGTTCGGCGATACCTAGCGATGCAAATATTGCTTGCCATGCAATTCCAAACTTAACGAGTTTGAATGCAATGAGAGGATCTAGAAAATATCCCATCCAAGACGCGCCGAATACGACGCCAAAAATTAGAGGTAACGTCCATCCAATGACGAAGAGACGTAAGTAAGCTATCTTGAGTTTTTCGTAACTAAAGAACATATAGATCGCAAAGAACCCAAGATAGACGATAAACAATAAAAAGGTCAGTACGAAACTATATTTAGGCTCTAATAGCCCAATAATAGGGGTAATCAGCGTATGTAGATTCAGAAGTATTCCGAAAAACCGGTGAGCTTTGGGTAAATTGTCTTTACTATTAACCATGATGAGCGCGTGGCGCATACCTAAGTTAAATTGGAGGTTGGGCAGGATAATTAAAAAATGGAATAGATTGAGGGAAAGATCAAAGAATTTAGTGATATAGTTATCGTATACTGAGAAACCTAGGATCGCGAACAGCAAGTACCCGCAGTAGAGCATGTAGGATTTATCTCTAATGCGTAACAATAGTAGAAAGCTATAAACTAAAAACGCAACTGCTGTGCCATAAAAAAAACAATCTAACATGACATTATTCTGTGCTAGTTCGAAAAACTGTGGTCCCTTAGCCAAGTTAAGTGATAACTGTAGAGGTAATCCTTCACCATTGTGAACGCATAAATAGTAAGTCGATATAGAATCAGGTCCTTTCACAATATCGAAACTCGGTAGATTGCTACTGTAGGTTTTCTCACTCCATGATCTTAATATGTTGATATTTTTTTCCGTATAACCATCAGCAGATGGGGAGAAGAGTGTCATGTTGTAGGTCAAAGGATACAGCTGTGACAAATACAAAATAGTACCTTCATCAGCACCTGAAAAATCCACAGTAAACTTTATCCACTGTCGATTTCTAGAAAACGTGAGGTTAAGTACCTTATCTTTAATAGGCTGGAATTCGGAGTCGACTCTAGGCATGTCTTCTATCGACAGAGATTGATTCAGATCGTCCAGAATAGAACTGTATTGATTTATCTTTAGCTGAGATAAATTGACCGCACTAATAATATTGCTTAAGCCTTTTGGTGGGGTGGCCACTTGAGAGGGATAAAGCAATATCAAGCTCAATATGGTAACAGCGCAAAGAAGATAGATTGTCAAAATCGACAAATTATCTTCCTTAAAAAACGAACTGCGAACTTTCATCATAGAAGCCTTGAGGTATTACTTTGTTGGACGGGGAGGAGCGGTTATGGGTGGGGTCAGCGATATCAATATAGTAGTGGATTTGCTCCCAATCGGGAAGAAAATAATCTGTCTACTAGTGGGGTTATACAAAATTATAGGTAATTTCGTGTAGTGATCAGATGAGTAAGAACAACCAACTAATATCATTGGGTTCCGCTAGCTACTTAATGTATTTTTTTAAGAGATCTGCCCTACTATCAAGGGGTATTCTCAACAGGAATACCCCTATTCCATTGGGGCGCAGTAATTGAGGAAGCAAACGCTTGGGCGGCTGGTTTAAATAGCGTATATATGAAGTCAAGATTCACAACAGGCTCATGATGACTGACAAATGGGTGGTGGTCTAAATTTCACTGTGTTGGCTAGACCTGGCGATTTAAAGGAGAGGAAAATGACTTCATCAGAGAGTGAAAAGGATATTCAAACCATATTGGATCAAAACATTAGGCAACTGGCTAAGAATCCCGGTGATGCTGATATTTCCTGTGATACTGCCGAATTATTTGTGCAGTTAAACAAGCTAGATAGTGCCATTAAGATTGTCAACGATTGCTTGCGTATCAATAAGGAAGATCCTTGGTTGAGATTTAGATTGGCAGGATTATATTTACGCAAAGGTTTACGATCTGAAGTGTCAAAAATAATAGAGCAATTAAAGGTTGAAAATATTGATACTCCCGCTCTGAGAAAACTTCGCGCAGAGCTATTGAGAGGCACTAGTAGAAAGCCTGGTGCTAAACTACTTCATACGTAGCATTCACAAATATTGTTTGGATGTGTAGTGTATAGTTAACGTCTAATCTGCATTAAATAATATTTAGAAAATGTCTTCATGTCTTCATGACTTTAGTAGGCCTTCATAGCTTTAATAGGCAAAGTTGCCTGCTCCAAGCGTCCCCTTAAAAATAAATTGTTACTCAACCCTCCAAACCTAATTAATAAATACGACATTAACTTGTCGCTCCTTCGACTGTTCGGTAATCTTGAATATATCTTTCCTGGTCAACACCAAATGCCAGTAACGTTAGGTTGTTTGGTATGAGCAAAAACGGGTATACCGAAATGGAATACCCGTTAATTTTTATCGGGTTTCTTAGTCAGACATAATGTCGTCACAATCAGCAGCATCAACCTGTGTACCACCCTGGTACTGGGGGACGTCGATAGTCCCTAACATATGGTGCCCTAAAAATTCAAATATATTTGTAGTCGTATCGGTGATTCTACCTCCGGTTACAGCTCTAGCACCCCTAGCTTTTATAAAAGACCAATGTAGCCCGCTAGGGTACAGCAACATCGTGGTATTGTTAGCTCCTGCGTCTTCTAGAGCATCCCTTAGCCTGCAACCTTGTGCCGCTAAAACTATATCATCGCCTAGGGAGTTTATAATTAAGTACGGCTTAACCGCCGAATCCGCATCGACAAAATACGTAGGTGATGCTTGGTCGTAGGTTTCGTTATACACACCCTCCACTGGCAATTCCCCAAACAGCCAGCTGAAAGTTTCCATTGGCTCACTGGTGTAATTAGCGAGCACTTCAAAGTAAGTGCTCTGGAGATGATGGGGGCCTGAAAGACTGACAACCGCTTGCACCGTATCATCTATGCCCTGATGGCTACCCACGTNTTTGAAGCTTTCAATAAGAGCCTGTTTTACGGGATCGGTAGATGCATCCGTAACACCCAACAACGCGGCGAGATGTCCGCCAGCAGAATGACCTACGGCGGCAATTGCGTCTGGATTAATATTGTAAGTCGATGCGTTCGCTCTTAGCCAGCGAACAGCACATTTTGCATCTTGAATATGCCCGGGCCAAATGACAACATCCTCCTGGCTCAATCTATAGTTTATTGAAATGGCAACGTAACCCCTACTGGTGGCTTCAGGCATGTAGATATACATGTCTGAGTAATCGCGCGCTTTCCAACTGCTGGGGTGGATAAACAAAATAGCGGGACGAGGATCAGAATACTCAGTCCCGTCGGGTAGCTGCAAATCGAGTTGCAAAGAATAACTACCATTATCACTATCCCCCTGACAATATTCTCGTAGAACTATCAAATCATTGCTAGTTTCCGTTTTCGATCCAGTGCTACCGTCAAATACAGCGGTGTAGGCTGCGCTGTATTCGGGANCGAAATTGAGACCACTTGTAGCTGGATCTATTACACCATCAATAGGTGCAGGAGAAATATTGATGCTCTGTAGGCTACCGGTTGTTTCCTCAATTTTTGATTTATTCCACGCTAATACCGCTGAATCGCCCACGGTGACCTCCAGCCATCCCGGTTTTTCTCCTGGCTGGCCCTCATATTCGGCCCAAAAGGTTGAACCTCCACATGCTGATAACAACAATAGACTGGCAGATAATATTGCCAATTTTGCCGGTCCTCGTGCAACTTCTACANCCCAATTATTAGGTTCCATTGAATTTCTCCACTTCTATCGTTTAGTTCATTTGGATAAATCAGTACTTAGATGACATAGTTAACCGAGTAGGTCAGGGGTGACTTATTTGAAGTGATTTTCAAGGGAAAGGGAATGTTTATGTTGATGCCTGAATCGAATGGGGGTATGCACATTAGGAATATCTGAATCGCGCTAGACTATTTCTAGGCTAGATATGCCGTCTGATCCTATCAGCACCGCTATATTTAAGGGGGAAACTAAAGCAATTATCTTCGCATTTTAAGGGCGACGCTGCTAGAGCCTTCTTAGCGTTTTCTTGCTCTCTTCTTGGGGCTTTCTTTCGGTCTTCGCAGAGCTGCCCGAAACCGGTTCGGTGATGATATTGAATACAAATACACCTTAGTTTGTTTGTTAGATTGTATTGCCGGTTCTGGAGAGTTTGTTTTTGAATGGATTGATAGTTGTATCGTGGTAGAGCCTGGTGTTANTGTACGGCNCCGTTCACCTGTTTNNCTTTTTTACCTTTTNCCTCGATTGCCGAGGGGGAGCCAATTACGCCTTTTTGGGGGGCTACTAATGTACGCAAACCGATTGATATTAATAATGTTGTTTATTTTTCTCACGGGATGTGGCGTGTCAGGACATGTTACGCGAGATGGTGAGCCAGTGGTGGATGCTGATCTTTTGCTGGAGGGGAGATTTGTATCACTCACAACAAAGTCGGATAGCAGCGGTTATTTTCGGTTTCCGAATGTGGGCGCAGGTGTTTACGAGGTTAGTTTAGATCGACTCGGTTCCGTTACCAGAGAGGTGATCAAAAATACGGATTTAGGCGGCGTCAAAAATGTCGATTTTGACATACAAACAATCACCACTCGGGACCTTTCTTCGGGCATGGTGGTGGGTGGAGTCGAGAGCAATGGGACTTTTACGTGGAAAGGAATACCTTATGCCACTCCGCCCGTGGAGGAATTACGTTGGAAGCACGCTACAGACGTTGAATCCTGGGAAGGTGAGTACCTTGCCCTTGCCGACAGTGAGCCCTGCTATCAAATAGCACAAATATCGATTGATGTACCAATTTCTAAAATAGGCGAAGCGTATGGGTCGGAGGATTGTTTGTATTTAAACGTTTGGACTCCGTCATTTGTCAGCGTACCGGTGGGGGAGGACACAAGACCTGTTATGTTTTGGATCCACGGTGGTGGTAATTCCACGGGTGAGTTGGCGGGTTATGATGGCAAGATGCTTGCCGAACTTTACGGTGTGGTGGTGGTTACCGTCAATTATCGTTTGGGTGTTTTTGGATGGATGAGTCACCCTGCTTTACGAAGCGGGGCTGAGGGGGCACTGAGGCAAAGCAATAACTACGGCGTGATGGATTTAATACAGGCGTTGCATTGGGTGCAAGATAATATTGCCCATTTTGGTGGTGATTCCGATCGGGTGATGATATTTGGAGAATCCGCTGGTGGGTTTAATGTCACAGCTCTGCTTGCCTCTCCCTATGCGGAAGGCTTGTTCCAGCGCGCGGCTTCACAAAGCGGGGGATTTCTTTGGCCAGACAAAATAGAGGCTGAGAACTACGTAGATGAAGGTGGCGGCCACAATAGTTCTAGGGAGGTCATCAACCGATTGCTAATAGCGGATGACAGTGCTGAGGATGAGGCTTCAGCTCGAGAGCTTCAAAATGAAATGAGTGATTCGGACATTGCCACTTACTTGCGAAGTAAGTCACCGGCGCAATTGTTATCGATATTTGATGGAGGTGGGTTTGGTATGTATGAGTACGCCACCATTATCCGCGACGATATCGTGATTCCAGACCAAGATCCTGCAGAGTTTTTTGCCTCTGGTCTCTATCATCAAATGCCTATTATGTTGGGCACCAACCGAGATGAAGTAAAATTGTTTATGGCGTTTGATCCTGAGTTTACGATTGGGGGATGGCCCGCAATAATAAGAGATAGGGAATATTATGCTTTATCAGCGGAATACCAATCCCAAATCTGGAAAGCGAAAGCGGTTGATGAGACGGCACGACGTTTTACGGATGTACAAGGAAGCAGTGTATTCGCCTATCGGTTTGATTGGGATGAAGAGCCGTATTTATTATTCTCAAATGTGGCGGAATTAATAGGAGCGGGTCATTTTGTGGAGATCCCCTTCGTTTTTGCTACACCTAAAAAGTTTCCGGTTGCGAGTTTTACCCCCTTTATGTTTTCCCCTTCAAGCGAGAAGGGCCGCATAGAGTTGGCGAATAGCATGTCCTCCTATTGGGCTGCGTTCGCCTACTATGGTGATCCAGGGAGGGGGATGAACGACAGCGAAGCTGTGAGATGGATGCCTTGGGACAACGGTGACGACACTGATAAGATGATTGTTCTGGATACATTGGAAGACAGTGGTATTCGAATGTCGCAAGAGGAATTAACTTCCGTTGAGTTGAATCAAAAACTGAAGGATGAAACTGAGTTTCCTAAGCATCATCAAAAATGCAGAACGTATTTTAAGATTTACGATGCGGATTTTTGGTATCAAGAAAATTGTCTTTAGGAACAAACCTGAGACTACCGCTTAAACAAGGTTCTGATACGCTCATTACATAGAAATCAGGATTCACATTACGGGGGAAAACTTTATGTGGCAGTCAGAAACATTAGCAATTCGTTGTTCATTTCCTAGAAACAAACAACGAATTGCTGTCATCGCTTTCACCTGCCTATTAGGTGGATGCACAAGCTCTCCGCCAAACTCTCTCGGCTTAATCAATAACCTTAACTTAGCTAACTGCCCTGACAAACCCAATTGCGTAGTCAGTAACGCTGATGATCTAGCGCATTACATTGACGCGCTAGATCACTCAGGCGACCAACAAACCACTCGAGACAAATTAGTCGACGTTATTTCATCCATGGAAGGCGGGACAGTCACGTTAGAAGAATCAGTGACCATGAAAAATGCGAAGCATAATTCAATTTACATAAGAGCTGAATTCCAGTCAAAATGGTTCAAGTTTGTTGACGATACAGAATTTCTAATTGAAAAGGAAAAAATACAAGTTTGTTCGGCGGCAAGATTAGGGCGCTCCGATTTTGGAGTAAATCGTGAACGCTTGGAATCCATACGACGGGCATTTAGTCCCTAGCATGAAAACACTAGAATTAAAAAGTTTGCTACTCCCGTTATTGTTGGTCCTGTTATTACTGATCTCAAACATTCAAATTGCATTTGCCGAAATTTATCGATATCAGGACGAAAACGGTCGGTGGCATTTTCTCGACAATAAACCGAAAGATCAAGACCAAGTAGATCAAGTGGACATTACACCCGTTAATATCATGCCCTCCATGAAGACAGGCAAGGAACGCGTAGTGAGTGTTCCACAGGAACTTTGCGCAAGCGATTCAGCAAGACAGTCCTTATTTTTCAAAAAAAGAGGAGGCTATATCGGAAAAGAGGGTAAGGTAACGATTGAAAACGAAGGTAATAAAGATAACCCGATACTTTTTGCCACCAACGATTACTTCGCTCCGGTTACGGTACAAGTTTGGTTTACCGAAAACTGGGGTATTAGGTCCAGCCCCAAACTACCACTGACAATGGAGATCAGTGCGCAAATAAAAAAGCAGGTTGTCGATATTAAGCCGATAGATCCTGGATTAAGATGGCGATACAAGTATCGAACCCGGCATGTACTGGGAACACTTAACCCCAATCATGACAGAAATTGTTATTACCTTCCTCCGGTACCAAGCGGAAACGCATTTCGCGTAACTCAAGCCTTTAACGGAAAGTTTAGTCACAATCATGATGGTAGTAGACATGCAGTTGATATCGCCATGCCTGAAAACACTCCCGTCATTGTCGCGCGAGACGGAATAGTGATCGCCCGAAAAACTGATTTTGTCCTGAGTGGATTAAGTGCAAAGTTCAAACGTAGGGCAAATTCAATACAAGTACTGCACGGTGACGGCACCATCTCTATCTACGCCCATTTAAAATTTCGAACTCTCAAGTTTTATGAGGGCGAAGAAGTTAAGGCAGGACAAGTGATTGGTCATTCGGGTGATACCGGCTATTCCACCGGCCCCCATCTGCATTTTGCCATTGTATCCAATCAAGAAATGTCATGGAAAACGATCCCTTTCCAGTTTTATCTTAACGGGAAACCAAGCACTCCTGAAAGAGGCATGAAGCTAACAAATGCAGCTAATGAAGCCTCGTTAGATCACGCAGTTTCAAAGTAATGTAGGGTATTGCTTTCAAGTATAACTCACCCTGAAACCGTCTCGTCTCAGCAACGCCCCACGACACAGCTATAGCTGACCCCTGGGCCTAGGCTATTTTCTCTTAACATTGAACTATCATCAATGGTTGAGCGGAATTGCGATTATTTTATAAATTGTCCGTATTGGGTTTGCGATGGCACGCGTTAGTTATTATGCTGACACCCCACTAATAGCTATCCCTGGCAAGCAACGCAAATGGAGCTTCACCGATGAAAAATAAAACAGCATTGATAACAGGCGGAACTGAAGGGGTGGGTTTGTCTATCGTAAGAGCCTTAGCCAAGGCCAACTACAATGTGTATTTCATCGGAAGAAATACAGAAAAGGGCGCGCAGATTGAGTCGGAACTCAAAGAGCAATTCGACGCCGAATTCGGTTTTATCGAGTTGGACTTAAGCGATCTTGTAGCAGTAAAACAGTGTACCCAGGACTTTTTAACACAACACGAGCAGTTGGATCTGTTAGCCAATGTCGCCGGGGTCATTCTTTCACAAAGAGAAGAAACTCGGTATGGCCTGGAAAAGACTTTCTCTGTTGGCTTTCTTAGTGCTTACATTCTGGCAACGGAGCTGAGTCCTTTACTCGAAAAGTCGCAAAACCCCCGAATACTCTTCGTCAGTGGCAGTGCATCTATAGTGCTTAAGAAAAAGTTGGATTTTAACAACTTGAACCTATGGGAGAATTATAATGGATTCAGGGCAGCAGCAAACACGGTACACGCTAAAACGGTGCTCGCTGAAATACTGTCGGAGAAATATTTGAACTATGGCATCGATGTCAACGCCTTTCATCCCGGAGTGGTCAAATCTCAATTGGGCAGAGGCATGGCCTGGCCGTTAAACGTGATTACAAAAGGCGTTTCCAACTTGTTACCGAGGGATACTAAAACGGGGATAAACGCCTGCCTCTCTGATACCTTAAATGGCGTCACCGGACAATTTCTTTATGGCAACAAACGGCTGCCTTTAAACTTCGATAAGCAATACAAAGAACGACTTTGGCAGGAAACCGAGACGTTAGTAAACGAAGCCTTATCGTTCGAGGGTTAAACTGAGCTGTTCTAAATACCCATACTATTATCAAAATAGTGTACCTTGTCAGAATATTCCTACGCAAAGTGACTTCATATTCTGACTCACTCTCCATTGCAGCAAGTGGTAAAGTGAACTCTTCTTATACTTATTAACTCAGCGTAGGTTAGAGGTGCAGGATCATGGCACTAAGACATCCAGCGAATGACGATCAACAAAAAATAAGTTTTGATTCTGATCTAACGATTTGTCAGCCTCGAGAGCCTTTAAAAACCACACCCAGCAAGAGAGTCGAAGCAGCACGCGTACTCACCGGTCTCAAACAGGATGAAAATATAGACAATGCTAGGGTGCAGCGGTCTCCGACAATAGTTAAGACATTGCAAAAGGTTGCTCTAATGGCTTCAATCCAAAAAGAATTGATAAGCTCGCAAATCCCTTATGTATTCCCTTCGAATTCCCCAATTTGGAAAACGAGCATCTGGGTTGTTTCCATCGGAGTTTGCTATTTTTTGATGGTTAATATCAGTGTTTTCTTGTTTGATATTCCCAATGTTAATATTACGGCGTTTTGGCCTCTCAACGGAATATATGCCGCATCCTTGTTAATGAGCCCTAGGCCACTCTGGAAATATATCATCGCAGTGATCTTTCTTGCTAATGGTTTAGGTAATTTTAGCTTGGGGCACGATTGGCTGTTGAGTTCCGGTTTTGCCGTGGCCAATGTTGTCGAAGGTGGACTGATCGCATACCTTTACCTTCAGTGGAATAAATCGAATAACGCGTTAGGAAGCTTTAAAAGTTTTTTTATTTTCCTAGGGGCCGTGACATTTAGCACAGGTATTGGATCCGTTCTGGGCGCAATTAACCTTTCTAATGCCTTTGGTTGGAACCTCTTTTGGGGTTTTTTCAAATCATGGTTCGCAGCAGATACACTGGGAAATTGTTTGATGCTTGCCGTTATTTTATCATGGAATGACAAACATCTTTCTCTGGTAAATTTGAAACCAATACAAATCTTAGGAAGTATAGCCTTGGCAATCTCCACGATTGGATTATCAATAGTTGTCTTTTCACAAAGTTCGGAAAATGGAATAATTCCATTAAACTATCTGGTATTTCCTCTTTTAATTTGGGCCGCCTTACAATTCGAGGTAAAAGGTGCATCTTTGACTGCCTTTATCATCGCATTTATTGCGCATTGGTTTACGATCCATGGGAAGGGGCCGTTCACCATCTATGGTGCTAGCACGCAGGACTATATTTTCTGGTTGCAAGACTATTTGGTCATTATGTTTATGACTGCCATCACACTTGCGATAGCAGTTGTCGAACGAAAGAAGGTAGAAAAAACCTGAAAGTCAATAAATTCGTTATCGATAAAATGCCTATTGGTGTTGCAGTAAACCAGCTTGATGACCCTGATGATAAAGAGTCTTTCCGCATGGTTGCAGTTAATGATGTCGCCGCACGCGCTTCCCTTAATACGGTTGAGGATATGTTAGGAAAACGATTAGTCGATATTTTTGATAATTTTGAAGATACAGGGTTATTAGATCTTTACTACGATTGGGTCCACAAAGGTGAAGGGCACCTGATGTTGCCGGAGATAGTCTTAGGAGAGGAGGGTAGCCCCAATGCGAGTATATTTAAATGTGAATCCCTATATATCGGCAATAGAAGTATCGGGGTTTTTTATGAGGATATCACTGAGCGTAACCGAGCAGAAGAACAGCTTCGACAATCATCAAAACTAGAGGCACTAGGGACATTGGCTGGAGGGATTGCTCATGATTTTAATAATATGNTAGGAGTGATTACAGGCTATTCCGAAATGGGTAAGGATAGTTTATCTGAAGGTTCCAAAGAACTAGAGTATTTTGATCATGTACATAATGCTGGAATACGAGCTTCAGATTTAGTCAAAAAAATTCTTATTTTTAGTCGAATGGAGCCCACTATTTTCAAACCCGTAAATCTGGGTGTGACNATAAAAGAAGCCCTCAAAATGGCAAGAGCCGCTATACCAACTGACATAGTAATCCAACAGAGTTTATTAGAAGATGACATATGTGTGTTGGCGGATAAAACAGAGATACATCAAGTGATCCTGAATCTTTGTGTAAACGCTCATCATGCAATGGCTGAGACTGGCGGAATAATTAAAATTAGCTTAAAGAANGATTCCTCCGATAAAGCNTTCCAAAAGTCGAAATACTTTAATGACACGCCCTATCTAAGGTTGGATGTCACCGATACTGGTCAGGGNATACCCCCAGAAGTGCAAGAAAAAATATTTGATCCTTTTTTTACCACTAAAAGCAGTGGTATGGGAACAGGTCTTGGTCTTTCAATGGTTCATGGCATTATTACAAAATATCAAGGGACAATTACAGTGGCAAGTGAAGTGGGTAAGGGAACCACTTTTTCCCTCTTCTTTCCTACCGTTGATATTCAAGACTGTGATGAGCCCGCTATTAAAGATGATCCCATAAAAGGATCAGGTCACTTGCTTATCGTAGACGACGAGACCTCTTTGACTGCCTTGTACAAAGGCTATCTAGAACTTAAAGGATATACAATAACNACCTGTGAGAATGGCCTGGATGCATTACGATTATTCAAACAAGACCCAAATGAATATGACTTGGTATTCACCGACCAAGCAATGCCACATTTGACAGGTAAACAAATAAGTAAGGAGTTATTAGCCATTAGACCGAATCTCCCCATTATTCTGGCTACAGGTTATAGTGAGGTTATTTCTGAGGAACAGGCTCTAGCCATAGGGATTCGGAAATATATAGTAAAACCGATGGAGTTGACAATGCTTGCTAAAACCATAGAGGAATGCTTGGCAAAGTCTGGCTAGCCTTTTTTTTGGGTTATGTGAGGTAGTTCCTGTAATCGATACAATCAAGTATCATCTAGTAATGCTAATCCTTGTAGAAGATAATTAGTTTACCAATGAAAAACGCGTTTTTCAGCCTGTAGTGCTCGAATTACTAAATTTACGCAGCAACGGGGAATCGATAAAGCTCGTTGCAAGCCGACTTCCACCGAAACCGATCAAGCGATACTACTTTCTTGCCGATTTCTGAATCGAGCGTCATCGTGTTGGGTGTTTTCTTTTCAAGAGATGAATGTGCTCGAGTCTCGTTATAATGTTTTTTATAATGACCCAGAATCTTCATCAAATCATGTTTGTTAAAAAATAACTGTTGATCTAAACATTCATTTCTTGTGTTTTTATTACGCGTTCTGCGAACGGGTGCTACGTTGGATTTCCAGGTATTGATTTAAGCTCTTCAATTTCTAGAGTTCGTAAATTAGCCTCCCATCGATGAAATAAAAACAGCGGGTCGTTGTCAGAGCTTAAATATTTAGG
>JAESQG010000247.1 GCA_016765265.1 Pseudomonadales bacterium
TAAGATCCTTCGGTATATTCGCTTTGTCTAATAAGTTTGATACGAATTTTAATGGAGCGTCAGCTAACTCTTATTTTCCTCTTGCCCGATTCGGTGACTACTGGGCAACGTCTTTTGACGCAGATGAAAACGTGGTCGAAATGAGCATGTTTGAAACCCAAGGCGAGCAAAAGGAATGGGTTGCAGAGCAGGAGAGTAAGGGCCTTGATGTGAAAAGAGGCTTTAAAACTACAAAGGGCGACATGATACGCAGCGTGGATTCTGAGTTTGTGATGAACGTTGAGTTGATGGTGGATAAGTCAGAGAACAAAGATGAATTGAAGGACAATATTTATCAGTTCTACCTTCAGACATTGCCCGATTTATCGATGAGGAAAAGCTTTATCCACCGCAAGCAAACCAAGGGCTTTGCAAGGGATGCTTTAAGGGCGTTTTCCCATCAAATGTTCCATGGCTCGTACCAGTTGGCTCGCATGAAGTACACGCCACAAATGGAAGTCGCGCTGAAGAGTGCTGAAGCCCAGGTGCAGGAGGCAGAAGACCCCAACAGAGCGGCACAGATATTTAACGAGCTACAACTTCGCCATGACTGGGCCATGAATCCGAAGGGCGCTCAGTGGGCCAATAACGTGTCATCGTTTGGCTTTACTATGTTCTTAGGGTTATCCCCTGCTGCTGCACTGGTGAACACGACACAGACGCCATTGGTGGCTTTACCCGTACTTGGTGCTCAGTTTGGTTGGGATAAATCGAGCAAGGAGTTACTTAAGGCTGCAAAGGACTATTTTGCTGGTGGATTCAATATCGAGAACAGTTTAAGCGGGAAAGAACTGAAAGCGTATCAGCATTTCATTGAAGTAGGACTTATCGATAAAACACTGGCGCACGACTTGGCCGGTATTGCAGAGGAAGGTGGCGAGCATAGTGACACAAGGCATAGGGTGATGAAGGTTGTCTCTTTTATGTTCCATGAGGCTGAGAAGTTCAACCGTGAAGTGACCAGCATTGCTGCTTTTAGGTTGGCTCGCCAATCAGGGCACAAGCCAGAAGAGTCTCAAAATATCGCTGAAGAATTAACATGGAAGAGTCATTTTGATTATTCCAGCGGTAATAAGGCGCGGTTTATGCAAGATGACAAAGCTAAAGTCATTTTCATGTTCAAGCAATTTAGTCTCAATATGTCGTATTTGTTGTTTCGTAATGCCCACCAGTCCTTCAAAGGCGAAAGCAAAGAGGTACGGTCCGAAGCACTAAAAACTATTACAGGCGTACTGGGGATGCACTTTCTGTTTGCTGGCGCTCTTGGTATGCCTGTCCTGCTGCCGATGGTTTTTGCTATAGCGAATTTTATACATGACGATGAGGATGAGCCTTGGGATGCAGAAGTAGAATTCAGGAAATTCCTTGCAGAGTATCTTGGCAATACAGGCGGAAGAATTATCGCCAACGGCCTTGCCAACGAGGTGACAGGCATTGATTTTGCTTCAAGGGTTTCGCTAGATGGCCTTTGGGTTAGGTCTTCACCTAATGATTTAGATGGCAGAGAAATAACGACCTATTGGGGAGGTCAACTACTGGGTCCAATGGCGGGAGCGGCAGGAAATGTAGCGGCTGGTCTGGATATGGTATCGGACGGGAACTTGCAGAGAGGTATCGAAATGATGATGCCTGTTGGTTTAAAAAACGCTATGAAGGCGGTCAGGTACAATTCAGAAGGAGTGAATAGTTATCGTGGAGATCCCGTTATCAACGATGTTGATACTTCAGAGGTTTTCTGGCAAGCAATGGGGTTTGCGCCATCTAGAGTTGGCGAGCAGTACGACAAAAACCGCTACATCAAAAACAAAGAACAAAGAATACTCGACAGGAAAAAGCTTCTCCTTAATAAACTTTCCCTATCGATAAATCAAAGTGATGACGAGTTCAAGGCAGAGGTGATGGAAAGCATTAAGAAATTCAACTCCAAGAACCCGAGATCAGCCATTACTTTTGACTCAATTACCCGATCTTTGAAGATGCGTAAGCTCTACAGCGCGAAATCAATTAACGGTATAAATCTAAGCAATAAGATGCGGTACCTTGCAAAAGAGGTTGATTATTAAGCTCAGCCATTAATGGACAATAAAACTCAATAAAACTCAATAAAGGACATTAAGGTCAGGCGTCTCAATATCCTATATATTGGCTCCTTTACCAATATGAATATTGTTTAGGGGAAATTTGTCGTGAATGTAAAAAAGGTAGTTGCAGGTGTCGGTACAGTAGTAGCCGCTGTCATCGGCTTTCTAATTTTTGGAGGGATTATTATCCCAGCACTACCGTTTTTAGTTATGGCTATTGGGTTTACATCTTTGGATGATTTTCTAAAGGAGCACATAGAATATCAAGATATTCGAACTAAAATATCTTGGCTTGTTTTAGGCCCAAATATGATTTGGGCATTGTTAGCGATATTTTTTTCTTTGACTTTCAAGAGCCAAGTTATTGCTTTTAAAAGATGCTCATTATTGTTGGCGCTGAGACTAGAATAATTATTTGTATCAATGAGGATTGACATGATTGATATAGTAGATTGGCTTCCTGCGATTGCAGGCGTTGGAGGTGTCGCAAATACAAGACAATAAAGCCCAATAGCGCCGAGTAAAGGCGCATTGATAGCCAGCTACATCAACCGCTAAACAAACTTAAAAGTAAGCCCCGTCCCTTGGGGATGAGTTATTACTTGTCCGTCAGGGTGTGTCCCGTCATAGACTTTAAGCGTTGATGGGTAGCTGCCTTTAGCTATGACAACATTACCAAGATCAAAGACGACTTCACCGCTACCACCCGACCAGTCTATTAGTGGGGGGTTTGAGTTGCTGTCAACGGACACTCCAGCACCATTGAACGTGAGTAGCATTCTACTCGTGGTGCTGAAGTCCATCGGAGCGCCATCTTGAAAGAAGTTGACGATGTTGGGGTTGTCTGCATCCTTAAAAACTATCTCTGTCAGTACCGACATTACCCTGCTGTATCCCCTTTGACACGAATAACTACAGAGTCATCAGTGAAGGCAGAGGCGGCGGCGGATACAGTTCTACGAATCCACACAGCATAGTGCTGGCCTGCCGGAATATTACCTAACGATAAACCCGCACCTTCCGTTGTTGGAGAGGTGAACGATTCTCCAGTCGGTGCCGTATCCTCGTCTGCGGGGGTTTCAGCCGTTGCGTTTAACCCTTCTCCGGCCAAAGCAATGGCTATCACTGTGTCGGTTGATGGCGTCACGGTTTGTATCCAAATCACCGCATTTTGCAGTGTTAAGGAGCCGTGGTTGTTTTTGACATAAATACAACGGTATTCGGTGTCCCCATCGTTAGACTCTGTACTCGATACAACGTCAAATAGGTTGTGTGAGGTGGCATCAACTAGCTCGGTTGTACTGATTATCCCCCCAATAGAGAGGTCTACATCACTATTTGAAGCTCCACCGCTTAGATGAAAGTCGATATCTGCTGCTACTATAGGCATGATTTATGCTCCTGGTTTTGTGGCTTTCGCTAATGTGAAAATGGGTGTGTTCGACTTGGCTTCATAAAGTGGGGTGTTCGTTTTTATTGTAATAATTCCCCATGCGTCCCCAAAGGATAAAACCGAATCAACGGTCCACCTGAGCGTCATGGTATTTTCTGTTGTTGAAAGGATTGTCCACTGCAATGTGCTGTTTGAATTTATTTCCTGTAGTAAATCCCAATTTGCTGTTATATCTGAGTAGGTAGAAATTAAAATATTCCACCTTAAGTCTGAATCGCTTTGTACGGTGGTTGATGACGTGTTTAATGTCCATATCAGCGTAGAGTCATTCAATACACCCGCTATTAAATCCCACCTAATATCAGTGTCGCTAAGAAGATCGTTTAGCAAGTCCCACTGAAGCGAGGCGTCTTGTTCGGTTGTGGTTAAGATATCCCACTGAAGACTTGAATCATTTAATGCAGTCGCGATTAAGTTCCACTGAATGTCGGTGTCACTGAATAGGCTTTCTAGCAGGGTCCATCTAAGATCATTATCACTGGAAACAGAGGTTAATAAATCCCATCGTATATCAGTATCACTAGTGGTGCTCGATAACAGGTTCCATTGAATGTCAGAGTCAGCAGACAATGATGCAAGCATATTCCATCGTATGTCTGAGTCGCCTTCAACCGTATTTAACAAATCCCATTGGGCCGTTGAATCGGAAGTGATCGCGTCGAGAATATTCCACTGAATGTCTGAATCACTTTCAACACCACTTAGCAGGCTCCATTGTAATGTCGAGTCACCAGATAGTGTTTTAAGAATATCCCATTGAAGATCAGAGTCACCTTCAACGGGAGCCAGCATATCCCACTGAATGTTTATATCACTAAAGACAGGCCCTTCAATATGCCATTGTAAAACAGAGTCGCTAGATACCCCTTCGATAAGGTTCCATTGCAGATTGGTGTCACTGGACAAAGAGGCTAACAAGGTCCACTGGATATCACTATCTGAGCTTACCGTTGTAAGCAAGTCCCACTGTAAAGTTGAATTGCTCGATACGCCTGACGTTAGGCTCCATTGCAGCGTTGAATCACTGGTTGTTGATGTTAATAGATTCCATTGCAGTGTTGAATCTGAAGAAAGGCTTTCAAGCAAGGTCCATCTTAAATCACTATTAGAGCTTACCCCTTCAAGGAGTGTCCACCTTAAGTCTGAATCATTTTCTAATGATGTAAGTAGGTTCCACTGTAAATCAGCGTCATTCTCAGTAGAGTTTAGTAAATTCCATTGCAGGTTTGAGTCGTTTGTTAGTGCTTCAAGTAGATTCCACTCTAGCGTTGAGTCACTGGTAACTGCGCTAAGCCCACCTGACGGTTTTATTGCAAGCTGAAACCAGGCCGCGCCTCCAGAGGTGGTTATGGTAACGTCTGCCGCGATGGTGGCCCCTGCTACCTGTTTATTATGCTCACCGAAACAACCCGCAACATCGTTTAACCCCGTCCCTGATTCGTTTTCATCTCGCTCTATCCACTGCAACGGAAGTACGGACATTGGCGTGTTGTCGCCGCCATCGGCAATTAATCCATATAAGACAAGGCAATCATCAACTGTAGTGGTTATGCTTGCAATATTGTGTTCTGTTGCCGCACCAGATTCATTGAAATTGCTAACATCTATAGGGCCGGATGTGGCAGCACCGGAAATTTTTAAATACCACCCCACCATTTCACTAGAAGTGACCCCATCAATAGTTATATTGCCTTCACTACCTGATGCAACCTTATAGAATGCACCTATATGCACATCGGAGTTATTGGTCCCATCCCCGCCTTCGCCTATCTTTGTCCAACCGCTTGCCGAGGTAGAGAATTGAGTGGTTGTGTTGATTGCGTCGTTACCGACAATAATTACTAGTAAGTCGTCTGCTGATATCCCGCTGGGCGCGGTAAGGGTAAGAGATGTGGCTAGGTTCCCGCTACTATCCGTAGCTACCCACTCTTCCAATATAGGGGCGGCTGCTATGGCTTCCGGTATGCGATACCCGATATCGATACCGCCAGATCCAGCACCATCAAGGTCGTTGCCAGTTTTTAATCTCCAATCCTGAGCGGCGTCAGTCGTATTCTCGAACTGGTCAGCATAAGTTTGACTTGTTAGTGAGTTGGAGCCTGGTATAGAACTGTTGTCTGTAGCGTTATAATCACTTGTGCCAGCCGTACCGCTAGTTGCAGAATCAAAACCAAATATAGCGCACTCATTAAAGGTGGGTGATGCGTGTAAGCTAACTCCTGCAGCAGTTGAAGTTAAATCGGAGGGGCAAACAATGGTGCATTGGTTCATATCACTGAAACTTAAATCCAAACCAATAGTGCCAAGCGTATCAGGCCTTATGAATAGGCAATTCCTATAATCCGCCCTTGTTTGCCTGACCTCTTTAGCATTCTGAATAATACAGCCGTAAAACTGAGAAGTCCCATCATTACCATGCAGGACTGAGCCTGCATGTAAGGCTTCAGGGCAAAAGAATTGCATGTTTACTGCTTGAGTCGATGACACCCCATCTAGGATTAGGGCGCTGGCAAACGGTCCTGTTGCTTCAATTGCAACCCCATCAGCAGGGTTATAATTTAAAGCTTTTGATGTATAGTCGTTGGCTGCGTAATCTTCCCCAACAGCAGGTCTTATCGTTACCCTATTCGCAGAGGCCCCAGCAGCAATACTTGCCGCATCAGCATCTATAGTTAAGTCGTTAGTGTTGTAGCACTCGATCGTAATGAATTCGTCATTAGTTACTCGGTTAATGACTTCCGTTCCAGCGCAAGCGCCATCCAAAGATGTATAGTCTTTTCCTGAATTACCTAATGTTATCAGAGTATGTGTAGCCATTTAAAAAGCACTTGGCTTTTTAAGTCCGGCTCTAGGAAGCAAGCATAAATCTAACTCAGAAAGCGTCAGAGTGTGCTTTGTTTCTCCTTTTGTCATTGATTTTTCGGAATCAAAAGTCATGGTTGACTTTACGTTTTCAGGCAAAAGAGAAAAGTCTAAATTGAAATTACTTAACCTTAATGGAAACAAGTTTGTTGACCGTAGTTCCTTGGCTTTAACCAAAGGCATATCAATGCTAACGATGATAAACCCGTTGGGGAAATATTTGGCATTATTTCCTTGCCTAACCCACTCGTCTATAGACTCCCTTGCACCAAATACAAACCCATCAGGGCGCACACTGATAACATCCCCTGCTGTGTAGGTTGAAGTCCTGCTTCTATCGCCATCGTTTGTATTGCAAATTAAGATCTGAGCCATGGAGCCTCACTTTCCTTTTCCCACACATCGATACGTGCTAAATCAGACTCTACTTTTTGACCTGGAAGTTCAGCACCATTTTCGTCAACCCGTAATGACCAAATACAGGCATAAGCACTGTCATCTTGTAACGCTATAACATTGTGAATAATATTTTTCTCAATGTAGGCAAAGCCACCGGCAGGAAGTTCTATAACTTCTTTTTCTTCATCGAGGCCATTCATCCACCGTTCCAGCCTGATAGATCCAGCAAAACAAAAAGTGGTATGCCCGTCTTCGTGGTGGGCATGATGCCCAGTTTCATCACCAGCACCAAACTGATAATTAGCATAAAGAATCGTATTACCGTTTCTTATCTTCATTGCTGCCCCTTAAGTTCTGACTGAGTAGGCATTAACCACGAATGATGGACTGGCGGCAGAGCCGGAGAGGTTGGGCCTGAAAAGAACGGCAGCAGGGTAGCCCGTCAAGCTTCCTTGACCATTGGCAGTGAGAGAAACCCCTGTTACATCTTGGTAGGTGGTGCCTTCGTCATAAGACACTTGCAGCTTGAGAGTGCCGGTGCCTGACGTTATGTTGAGGGCATAATGTAAGGTTCCACCTTGGTGCCTAAAGGCTGCGCCATCAGAATCGGCGGTAAGGGTCCATACTTGTGAATCTGTCATGCTTTTTCCTCCTGATTGAAGAATCAGCATACAAAAAACAGTCCAGACGCCGCACCATTTATTTTTGTGGGAACACTCATTTCAGCTCAGAAGTGAGGATCGGGGGGAGCACTGGGCAAGCATAGGGGGGTGTATGCAGTTACAGTGGTTAAGGGGTTAAGGGGTTAACGAAAACTGTGCCATATCTGTGACAAAACACAGAGATATCGCCCTTATTTGTGCCATTTTGTGCCGTATTTTTGCTCTTTGACGACATTTAAGTTGTTGTTTTTAAAGGGCCTGCATAAAAGCGGTAAGATTTAGGTTCCAGTGTCGCAAGACGTGTAGGTTCAAGTCCTACCTGGCGCACCATCTCAAGCTGATTATGGTCTGTTAAGTTATCCTCCTAGCTTTCCCGTTGACCTCAGTTTTCCTTAAAACGACTTCGGTTGTCTTCGATCATCTTCTGAGTAAAATTTTTCGCAAAGGCTAAGTTGCTAGTATTCTCCTCATCCAGCCGGTTAGCCGCAGCAAGTAGTTTCCTGGAGCTTAATTGAGGAGATAAGTTAGAACTTGCAAAAGCGACTATATTCGGATGTTTGGGCACGTTGAGCAATAGGGGTACCGCACCTGATAGACGATGCAAATCTTGGGCTATGGTCTGAAGTTGATCTTGTTTGTTTAGCATCAAGTTGAGGACTAAAAACCCGTTTTTGCTGAGCAAAGAAAAACAAGCTTGCAAGAACGAAGCTGATAATACGAAAGGACAAAGNCCTCCGTCGTTGAATAGGTCAACCAGAATCACATCATAGTGGGNNTCTCGATTTTGGGTTTGTACGAACTCGTTTGCATCGGCAATGATAATGTTATTTTTGCTTTTCTTTTGCCCTTGGNTTTCTGGACCTAAGAAGTATCGCTCATGAAAGCNTACAATATTNTCGTCATTGTCCACGGANGTAATACACACTGAGGGTAAGCGGGCCATAAGATGACGTACTAGATCACCTCCACCTAGACCTAAGTTAAGTGCAGTGGTTGGGCTGTGATTAAATAAACGAAATAGACTCATGGCCTTGCTGTGAGGCAAAATAAGCTGGCTTTTAAAATCAAGATTCATCACNGATTCTACCGCACCATTGCTTCGATGAAGCCAACGTAAACGTTCCGCCTCTCGTATCTCCACATCATCCCGTTTTTCAACAAGTGAGCCAGCCTGAGCGCCTTCAGTCCAAAGTGGATGCTGTGATAAATCTTGTTTTGGGTACGAGTATTCCATTTGCTTATTCTAATAATAGTTTGAGTGATATAGTTAGGGTGATGAGTATTCAAATGATAAGATGAATTTTTATATCTCCAAAGAGAATTTATTAGGTAACTATATGCATGATAGCGGGTATCGACCACCGGAAAAGTTAGGAACAGGGAATTGGAAAGTTATATTCCAACTGATTCCTTATTTGGCCGAATTCAAAGTCCGAGTGGGCATAGCATTGGCTTTTTTGATTGTTGCTAAATTGGCCAATGTGCTAGTGCCACTGGTGTTGAAGCATATTGTGGATAGCCTGGACGTGAGTCAGCAATCCGGTGATAGCGACGGTGAGCTTAGCGCGATTATAGCAGTGCCTTTCCTGCTTTTATTAGCCTATGGATTTTTACGATTTAGTACTGTTTTGTTTGGAGAGCTCAGAGACGCTGTGTTTGGACGNGTTTCAGAGGGGACTTTGTCGCGNATTGGGCTCAAGTTATTTCGCCATTTACACCGATTGGATTTGGAATTTCATCTCTCTCGTCGTACCGGAGGTTTATCAAGAGATATGGAAAGGGGAATCAATGGTATTTCTTTTCTGTTGAGATCCATTGTTTTTAGTGTTGTACCTATCGTCATTGAAGTATTGATGGTGGTGACAATTATGGCCATTTACTTTGATTTTTGGTTTTCTCTCATTACTTTAACCATTGTCGCGCTCTATATTTCATTTTCTATGGTAGTCACTAACTGGCGAACTGAGTTCGTGCGAACCGCTAATATCAAAGACAGCGAAGCGAATACGCGGGCTATAGATAGTCTATTAAATTATGAAACAGTGAAGTACTTTAATAATGAAGAATATGAAGCCAATCGCTACTTAGCGTCTTTGAAGGAACGCGAAGAAGCCAAAGTGAAAAACCATCTTTCACTGGCGTCGCTGAATTCCGGACAGTCCTTAATTATTGCTGTGGGGGTGACTTCGGTAATGACTTTGGCGGCTTATCGGGTGATTGAGGGTGCGATGACCCTCGGTGACTTGGTGATGGTAAATGCTTATTTAATTCAAGTATTTATTCCTCTTAATATATTAGGTTTTATTTATCGAGAAATCAGGCGAGCGCTAGCGGATGTGGAGGCGATGTTTGATTTAATGACTCTGGTACCGAATATAAAGGATAAAGAAGATGCGGTGACTTTANTGGAGAGTGGCGATGGCATTGAATTTAAGAATGTTCGCTTTGCCTACCATGAAGAAAGACCCATATTAAAAAATATCAGCTTTAATGTGAAACCTGGCGAGAAGGTTGCGATTGTGGGNCCTAGTGGGGCGGGTAAATCCACTATATCTCGACTCTTGTTTCGCTTTTATGATGTCAATGACGGGATGGTCTGCGTAGGTGGAGTGGATATTCGTGACCTAACTCTGGAAAGTTTACACCGAGCTATCGGTGTTGTGCCACAGGATACGGTGTTATTTAACGACACAATACGCTCGAATATTCAATATGGTTGTCCAACCGCTGATGTAGCTGCTTTAGAAGAAGCAACAAAGGTTGCTAAGCTTGATCAGTTCATAGAGTCGTTGCCTGCGGGATATGAAACAAGAGTGGGGGAGCGAGGCCTCAAAATTTCAGGGGGCGAGAAGCAGCGGGTGGCAATCGCAAGAGCTATATTGAAAAATTCGAGGATATTGGTGTTTGATGAAGCCACCTCATCTTTGGATAGCGGTACGGAGCGGGCAATATTGGAGTCGCTGGCAGATTTATCAAAGCAGCACACTACTTTAGTCATTGCCCACCGACTCTCCACGATTGTTGATTCTGATCGGATTATATTTCTAGAAGACGGAGAAATTAAAGAGCAGGGTTCCCACCAAGATTTGTTGGAGGTTAAAGGTCGTTATTATCANCTTTGGCAAATTCAACAACAATCGAATACCTAAATGCACCTTTTCCATTGCGTGTGATGTGGTTCAACTTTTCGTGGTAACAAGCGTCGTATGATCAGCTTTTGAGTCACAACTAAAACAGAACCGGAGAAATGAATATGCTTAAATTGAATGCGTCCACGCTCATTGCTAGCGCTATTGTTGTAGTTTCACTAAATGGAGCCGTCTTTGCGGAAGAAGCGAAAGAGGCTGCTCCTAGCCCTAGCATGGCGACTACCCAGGCCGCCACGGATTCTGACGCTGTTGATGAAGTGGCAACCACTGAAACAGTGAAGACGGAGGAAGCGGAAGTAGAAAAAACCATCGCCACAACAGCCACAACAGACGCTGAATAAATACCTTCAACAACGAGTTTATAGCCTTTGGCACTTTGATAGTGCTAAAGGTATGTTCTTGCCCCTACTGTTTATCGTAAAAAAGACCAAAGATTAAGCTGATCTCTGTGGGATCAATGATATTTTATCAATGGTTGTGCTGCCTAATACTATAATGTTGGGGAGCACGGTCATTAACACTATATAGCACCGATAAAATAGTGATAGCACCGATAAAATAGTGCCGATAAAAATCATGGATGGTTGGCGATGGATAAGAATAAAGATAGCAGCAATAAACCGAAAAATTCCAGTAATCTATTTTCCCCCCGGCCCCTATCTGGCGAGATGCTAAAATTATCCCCGCGGCGCAATACCTCGGAGGCTACCAATACCGAAGAATTGGTAGAGGAGCAGTTGTTACACTTTGGTGTTGACCCCTTGTCTGATTTTGGGCACGCAATGACTAGGGCGGTTTTTAATATTCTGCAATGCCACAGTAGTATTGAAGAGTTGTGGCAAGTGTCCCATAAAAATCTGACNGCATGTGCCTCTGATGAAGTGCTTAGCCAAGAGGAACGAATAGCGCGCTTCAATGCAAAGAAATTCCTCTGTTTTCAAATAGCCAAAGTGCTTGATACCTTGCAAAATCCTTTTCGGGAGTCCTATCAAAATTTGGGTTATGCCAGTGATACCCTATCTGCCAAGGGAGCTTATCCCATATTCGATAATGTCACTGCTTTGTTTTCTGCAACGCCCGTTATAGCGCGTACGGCGACTTATATTTACGCCTGTGCTGAATGGATAGAGGATGCGTTTAATGGCAAAGAACTCCTTTTAGAAATTTATTCTCGTTTGTNAAATCCGACCTCATTATCTTTGGCAAACCATATTGTTGACCTTGAGGCTGGGCCCTATGCCAGTGAGTATTTGGCATGGAACTATAACAGCGGAATGGCCGCTATAGATGCTGTGCTTTCCCATGTGCTTGGGCATAATGATGTCATTATTACCAGCCGGAATATATATGGCGGGGCGCATCAGTTGATACACGACTGGTATGCAAAGCCCTCAAATTTAAGCCTAGGTGTGGAGGTGTTCGATGGTGAAACCGCTGAGGATTTTCTTAAATGTTGGGAAAAAACCAAAGTAAAATACCAGGATCTATTTAAGAAAACCTATATCGATACCTTTGTCTATTTAGAGTCTCCTTCCAACCCCCAAGGTTACGTGCTAGATGTGCCGGGGATATGCAGAGCTGCGCATAAGGAAGGGCTAAAGGTCATACTAGATGCTACTGTGGGAACCCCTTTTTTATATAAGCCATTGCGGCGAGTAGATGAGGCAGAAAGACCCGATTATGTTATCCACAGTTATACAAAAGATCTGTCGGGGACAGGTTCAGTTATAGCGGGTTGTGTTATCGCAAAAAATGAAAACATGTTTATTCCCAAGGGCCTGCCGGGTTGGGACAACACAATGTTTTGGAACGTATATTATGTAAAGGGCGCTTTTCTCAATGCAGATGCGGCATACGAAGTTATGCAAGGAATGCGAACCCTNGAATCNCGCATGCTCAGTAAATGCATCAATACCAAAATATTAGCCTGCTTTATGGCTGCACATCCTGATATAACGGTAAACTCTAATTGTGTGGAGGGAGATAAGAACTACGATTTAAGAGATGAGCTTTTATTTTTGGGATTGCCTGCGCCGCTTTTTACTATTGATATGAAAAACATTCCTAGAGCTGCATTTCAGCGTTTCTTTGATTGTCTGTCGCCCACCTTTGACCATATGATTTCTTTAGGTCAAACCAACACCATTGTTAGTTGCCCTGGGTTAACCACCCATTCTGAATTAAGTGCGGAGCAGTTAAAAGAANCGGGTATTTGTGAAACGACGATTCGTTTTGCCGTGGGTACGGAAAATCCGATTGATTTATTGAAACATTTGAAAGCAACGGCAGTGCTTGCTATCGATCCGTTGGTGTCTAATTATTCATCAGGTTTTCCAGGCCAAGCAGAAACTAAGGCGTTGATAGAAACGTGTTATATGCAAGTACATCAGAAATATATTCAAGATAAATTAGATCACTAGTCAGCGCAGTTCCTGGCATCGCGGGTCTATGGGTAGTTTATATTTTCTCTCTCTGGGGGAAAAGGCCGGATATCCAACGTAATAAGGTGCTTTCGGTTTCGTGGATTCCGCTTAATATATAGCGAGTGGTGCTGATGTCTCCAGTGGCCCAACGCATTTTATTGGCGGCACGATAATGGCCACTGAAGAGAATGGTATCGCCCATTTTCAATTTGTGGTTTAGTGGGGGTGACATAATATAGTGATCATCTTGATGTAGTAACAAAGGCATAACGGAAAGTTGAGCTGAATGATCGTAAGGATCTGCCATTATGTGCTTTAAAAGATAATCTTTTTTTTGACCCATGATATCTGCAATGCCTTTTGTCTCCCAAGGGCTGATGGTTATCGACCAGCTATCGAGACTTTGGTCTCCAATCATATCTNCTAGCTGATCCAANATCTGACGCACCCAGAGTATTTCTTCCTCCTGCATACGATTGAGAAATGTANTCAGTAGCGGTGCTTTTATGAGTGAGAGAATATGATTGCTCATCATAATGGCAGGCTTCATTATGATGTCAATTTCGGCCGCNTCAAAAATATCTTCGTTAGCTTGTTCGTTTTGTCGTCCAACGGTATAGAGCGCTGGGTTTAGTTCTTTAGCAGTCATGATTATGGACAGATTATTGGCGTCATCCGAGGTGCCAGCCACAATACCAACCGCATCCTCAATATGTGCTTCGCAGAGCGTAACGGCTTCTGTGCCAATACCAATAATAATGTCATCTGGGGCCTGGGTTGCATCTGGGTTTGGCTCAATAATAGTGGCGTCAATATTGTGCCTTATAAATTGTTGGCATAATGCTTTTCCGAAGCGGCCGAAACCGCATATTATCCATCGCCCTTTAGGACTTTGTCTCGGCTCTGAAATACCGCGATGTTCAGGGTTCGTCAACCAGTCATACAAGGAGTGATGATACGGGGAACAAATCGCCATGGTAAGGTAGTTGGAAAAGGCTTCAAAAGGATCCACAATATGATCAGTGCCGAAAGAGGCAAGGTTTGCCGCATAGTCTCTCGATTCCGTGCGACTGATGACGGGCCTGCCGGGCATAATCAGTTTGCTAGCTATGGAGATAGCGAGGTTGGCGTGGTCGTTGTTAGTGAGAGCGAGGATACCAATGCAGTGAGTATGTTTAAGGCCTGCATCCTGAAGGACGTCTGGTCGGGAGGCGTCGGCGCATAATCTCGGCACCTTATAGCCTAAATTATCAACCTCCAATGCATCAATGCGCTCTTGTGTTATATCAATAATCACGGCATGAATATCGCGCTCAGCTAACTTGTTTAGTACCAGCAGGCCAGTTTCTCCATATCCGCAAATCATATAAAAAGGCTCGGTTATTCTATTGACTTGCTTTTGAAACTGGTTGCGTTTCATAATCCGCAAAAAAGCTTCATCCCGAAATACGGATAACACAGCGCCAACACTGTATATCCAAGATATCACCGTGGCGTACAAGCAAATGAGAGCCCAAAAGCGCTGCGCGTCCGTGAACTCGTAGGGGATCTCACCAAAGCCGATGGTAGTGCTCATAAAACTGACAAAATAAAACGCGTGAAAGAAATCCATTTGCCACGGGTTGCCTTCATTGTCCATACCGGGTACTTGCACAAAACCCAGAATGGAGATGGCATAAACACAAATGAGCAATATGATGGGTGCGCGTAATCGGCGAAGCAGGATGAATAAAATGCTGTTCATAAAGCGGTATTAACGCCTCACCTGGGCGGCTTCAATCATTAAAAGAATAA
>JAESQG010000248.1 GCA_016765265.1 Pseudomonadales bacterium
AGCGAGAAAAAACAAATTACCCTTCTGAAACCGTTACCAGAAAATTATTAGTCTGCAGATCATAAAAAGGGGCATGCCGAGCATGCTCCAGATCCCTCTATCTGATATACAGACGAGGGCACTTAATTCAATCTATCGCTACTTTATCGCTACTTTACCGCAAGCAAAATATACCCATCTTTTTTTCGAATAAGCAGAGATCGTTTCTTTTCTTTATATCTCATAAATAGGACTGTGATGTGGTCATGAATCTATTAAACACGGGGAAAGATCTTAAAAGGCTAAACGAGATTGTCTCCATATTAGCTAAATATGGATTTGGCGACATGATCCGACGCATGGGATTATCCGAGTCCGTTGAGCAAGCCGGTAAACTGGTGCGATATCCAGTACAAAAAAACCTGCTACATCTAAAACCCGCAGTGAGAACTCGGCACGCGATGGAGGAAATGGGCCCGACTTTCGTAAAATTAGGCCAGATATTGGCGACCCGTGTTGACCTTTTCCCCCAAGAATGGATTACAGAATTTGAAAAGCTGCAAGACGATACCCCAGCTCTTCCCTTTGCAGAACTGCTGCCGCAGATAGAAGCCTCATTGAAAAAACCCATATTGTCCGTCTTTGAAACGGTTGACGAAAAGCCCCTAGGCACGGCATCCATGGCCCAAGTCCACAAAGCAACGACTAAAAATGGCCAACTAGTCGTATTAAAAATTCGCAAACCCGACATTAGACGCAAGATAGAAGGTGACTTACGACTACTTCAGCACATCGCAAAGCTTGCAGCATCTCGCTCAGAAGAGTTAAGGCGGTATAGCCCTGTAGAGCTAGTACATGAATTTGAGCGGTCCCTGTTGCGTGAATTAGATTTCACTATTGAATGTCGCAATGCAGAACGTATAGGAAAAAACCTTAAATCCCTATCCTTTATCACGGTCCCCAAAGTCTATTGGAAATGGACCTGCGAAGATCTTAACGTACAAGAATATATACAAGGCATCCCCTCTAAAAACATCAGGCAATTAAAGGCAAAGGGCCTAGATACAAAACTAATTGCAAGTCGTGTGGCAGCCATGGCCTGGAAAAGCATGCTAGAAAATGGCTTCTTTCATGCGGACCCCCACCCTGGCAACTTTTTGATTCTCCCCCATAATCAGATTGCTATGCTAGATTTTGGCATGGTGGGCAAACTCTCTCGCCATCGCCGAGAACAACTGGTCAAACTCACTCGCTACATCGTCATGCAGGATGCCGAGAACGTAGCAGGCGTATTGCTCGAATGGTCCGAAGCCAGCAGCCTAAACTTTTCCTCACTAGTCAGTGAAACAGAAGATTTTATTGAGCGGTTCTATGGTGTGCCGCTAGATCAAATCGATATCAACCAACTGCTCTCGGATATTACCGGAATCATGCGTAACCATGAACTGGCTCTACCACCCGATATCGCTTTGTTATCAAAAGCCTGTATCACCCTTGAAGGATTTGGCCGTCTACTAAACCCACAGTTTGACATAATGGTAGAAGCTACTCCTCTCATAAAAGGAATCCTCAAGACTCGATACAGCCCCACTAGCCTGGCCAAGAAGCTTGGGATAAGGGCGATCAATATTGTCGATAGATTGTATGACGAGCCCAAAAGCCCACAAATGGTAGCTAGCAGCAAACCTTTACCTATGGCCGGCATTGATAGGCAGTTTATTGAACGAGTAATAAAGCGATCGGAAAGAGCGAAATTCAGACAAACCCAAGCGATGCTCTTGTCTGCGAGTCTCATCGCTAGCGCGCTGTTTTCATTGATCCCAAGTGGCCCGCATTTTCTTGGAATACATATCCTTGCTTACGTTGGCTTCGGTTTAGTTTCGATACAAACATTCTTGGTGTTATTTTTAATGTGGTGGGATTTACAGAAATTAGACTAACAATAATAGACCGCATTTTATCCAAACTTGCATAATCGCCTGAATTTGCTATTAAATAAACACCAGTAATTATTTAAGTAGGCAACAACCAATAGGAAATACAATGCTAAAAAGATATGCGCTCTACGCTGCCCTACTGACAAGTACCACGGTCATGTTAACCGGTTGTGATAGCGCCCTTTCTGGCATGTCTGACTCTGACCTCAGAGACAAACATTGGGCTTGCCAAAGTCACAGCAGCCCATCCCCTGGGAAGGCCCTTTCCTGCGGTAATTTTGCCGAAGAATGCGCCCGTAGAAAGAAAAAGAAAGGCCACACCGTTTGCTAGATTTAGGGCAGTGACAAACGGAAAATACCTCCCTTTAACGATCCACCATTTTGCAACTGAATAAAGCCTTGCCTTTCTTTGTCCTTGTGCAACGTTGCAATCTGACCGGCAAAGTACAAGCCCAAACCCGTACTGCCGGTTGAAAAGCTGACGCGATTAAAATAGCTACCCGGCCTATCAAGCATGGCTTCGGGAAATCCGCAACCGTCATCAGCCACGGTTATTTCGAGAAACCCCACCTTCTCTTTTGCTGATATCTGAATTTTATTTTGGCTGTAGCGAATAGCATTGATAAGTACGTTATTAATGATACCGGAGATCATCTCAGCATCGAAATACCAAACAAGCTCGTCATCACATTTTAGATCAACCTCAATCCCTCTTTTTTCTGCTAATACTTTGTTATAAACGATTTGCTCCTCCAGCACCTCCGCAACATATTGTTCATCCAAAGTAATCGGAAGACTGTTCTTTTTTAAACGGTAGAAGGAGAGGAGATGAACCAAATCATTATTCACTCTAGACGCTTCATACTGCACTGTAGACATCAATCGATTTTGACTGTCAGTGGGCTCAGGGATTTGATCCATTAATTCATCTAGAGAGCTCATCAACATGCCAATGGAATTTTTCATATCGTGAACAGAGGACGCTAAGACACTTGAAAAATCTAGTCCTTCACTACACTCTTCTTCGCTGTCACTTGACTCTTCTAACACGGGTTCCTTCTCATCTGTGTCTTCTCTCATCTATGCCTTCACTCATCTATGCCTTCACTCATCTATTCCTTCTCTCATCTATTCCTTTAGGGAAGCAGCAATTTTACAGATTTCTAGATAGCGTTTATAACGTTTGTTTTCCCCGTCAAGAGTCTTTAAATGATCCAAACAAATCATGCATTTCTCATAATCTTGTTTGGTTTTGCCGTCTCTTTGCATACGTTTAACCAACGCCTGAGCTAAATTCAAGTTGATAGCAGCGCTGGTTGGAGTTTGCTCAGAGGCTAAGAGAAAAGCATCGATGGCCTTATCTGTCTCTTTTTGCTGATATAGTTCAACCCCTAGCTGATTATTCTCATTTAACTCTGCCTGCCTTTCCATAATCTCCGGGTCATTGACCAAGGCTTCAATATCGGCTTTCAGCTCATCATTCGCGTCCGCATGGGACACTTCGTTTAATAAAGAGGCTGCTTCGTCTAAATTGCCCATGGACCGATAGGTCTTCGCCATTTCCACTACTACCGATGAATCCATATCTCCCACGAACTTGTCTTTTAACTCTTTTGCCTCCCTGAGCTGTTGTTCTGCGGAACTCTCTCTCTCTTGAGAAACAAATACTCTGGCCGCCACAAGTCGCGTTTGCATTTGCACTTTTTCATCACGGCGATATTTTTTCTCTGCCGCTTCTAATGTGATCAAGGCCTCTTGTCCCGCTTTTTTTCCCGCTAAGGTCGTATCTGATTCTGCTTTTTCTGTGAGCGCTTTTGCCAGGTTAAGCTCGTTATCGGAACTCCGATACACCGAGTGTTCTCCAAGCCGAACCGTTTTTCGAAACGCCTTTGTTGCGGTATCAAGATCATTGTTTTTCTTTGCCAATTTACCGAGTTTCATTTGTCGCTTAATGGCCTTAGGCGATTTTTTTACTGCCAACTCCAGTGTTTTCTGTGCCTCCGTGGGTTCATTTTTCATCTCATAACAGCGGCTCAACCAGTCATGTGCCACGAGGTTCATTTCATTTTCTCGAATAAGATCTTTGAATAATATTATCGCGCCGTCATAATCTTCCAATTCAAATAGTGACTTGGCTTTACCTAACACAGCCCAATCCACCTTCCGCCCTTCCAACAACATATCGTATAAATCGCGGGATGCCTCAAATTGACCTATTTTATATAACAAGTTAGCCTTTGTTTTAATGCAAAACCCCATGTACTTAGACTTATCACCAATATTCTCATCACAATATTTTATTGCTGCTTTATAATTCCCTTCGTCCATCGCATTATTCACCTCCCAAATTGCTTCTTTGAGATTATACATACGATCCAACCGGGTTTTTAAGACGGCTTTTGTCAGTGGCTTCGTTAGATAACAATCAGGCTGATATTCCAAAGCGCCTAACACCATACCCTGGGTGTTTTCCGCCGTCACCATGATAAACACGGAGGTGTGCTTAACGATTCCAAAATGCCGCAGCTCCTCCAAGATCTGTTGACCATCTTTTCCGTCACCTAAATTATAATCACAGATGTAAATATCGAATGGCCGCTTTTTTGCTTTCGCTACACCATCATCGGCGGTTCCTGCCACCTGAATATCGGTCATACCATAGTGTTCTAGCATCCGCCGTACACCTGAGCGGAACTCACTAAAATCATCTATTATTAGCGCCGATTTATCTCTGTATATTATTGCCATAAGCTAACTACTGAATCGTTCCCCACCCAAAATGCGATACAAATCAAACACTGTNCGTTCGTTCTGTTGTTATCATATGCACAACACCTCACGGCACTGAAATTGCTCAAACTTCTCTCGTTTAGTATAGATGTGTTTTCAAGCTTTTCAGGCAAACCGTCTCAGCATTTATCGTCAAAGGCTATCTCTGCCTCATTTAGCCATTCAGCGTTAAACTGCCATCAATTAGGAAGAGTGAATTACAATATGCTTAAAATTTTGTGATCTTATTGATTGCATCGTCTGCAAACGAAGGAGTTGAGCGGTGCGAGAGGAATACCGGGATAAAGAGAGAAGAAGAAAAGAAGAGGCAAGCTTTTCGATAGGCAGCTGCCCCGAGTAATAAACATGACACACCAGGGCCTAACAAAAACCGTGTTCCTAGGCATAACCAACCAGGAACAATACGGTTTTCATCGCCGTCTTTTAGCGCAGAACTACGAAATTCCCTATTGCGCAGCTGGAATGGGTGGAGTAGAAGGATCCGCTGTCTCTTGAACTTCTAATTGCTCCTGATTACAAGTCTCACCTTCACAGGGCACGACTTCCACAACAGGTACTCTTTCGACAGCCGCTTCCTCAGGGTCATCAATCGCGTTGATTGTCAAAACCCCACCACCTACTGTAATGAGAGTTAATATTCCAAAAAATACAAATGCCTGCATGATCAGTCTCCGTCGTCAAACAAGGGGGGTAAAATCGATTTCTAGCCGCTAACAATTGCATCATGATGCTAAATACATGTCAGTATACATCGACTCTCGACTGAAAATTATAGTCTCATAGTCGCTAGATGCTGTCGCGGCCATACTACATCATGCTCCAACATTAAATAAGTATCCAGACCTTATTCTAATGTGACGGAGCAGTATTTTACATGATTTCCTAACCTACAAGGTCCTACGGTAGACCCAATCTCGCCCCGCACCTCGCTCTTCCGCTTACACAAACTATAGCTCCGGGTGCTACAAAAGCCTTATTAGACATCGAATCAGTGCTTGACGAGACAGGATAGAAATCTGGACAATAGCCATCGAACTCGGCAGCCAACAACAACCAGCCAATAATCGATCAATTAAGACAATGATTACCCGCCCGCGCGATAGCACTGTATTTCGCGGTGCACCCGAGTGAACGAGTAAATTGGCATAGAGACTAGTGAATAGAGGCTAGAATACAATAAGAACCAATAGCCAAAAAACAATAAAGGCGCCTAAATGCCTCTTAAGCTGTATGTAAGGTAAGAATACCCATGCCAAAAAAGTTGTGCAGTAACACCGTTATCTTGGGAATGATGCTAACTGTCTTCCCAGTCCTCAACCACACAGCCTACGCAAATTCCTTAAGCCAAGTCCTATCCCAAGGAGCCGCGGGAACTGAGTCTGCTCG
>JAESQG010000573.1 GCA_016765265.1 Pseudomonadales bacterium
AATGTTAAATTACCACCCGCCGAGTCACCACTTAGGATGATATTACTTGGCGAGTAACCTCGCTCTAATAGTGCTTGATAAATTGCAAACGCATCATCTAATCCAGCGGGATGCTGATGATCAGGAGCCTTGCGATAACCCGGTACTAACACGGTGCAACCACTTTGTTTTGCTAGACGCCAGGTAAACATTCGATAACTTTTTGGGGATAAGACTAAAAAGGCGCTGCCATGGTAATACACAATCACTTTTCGCTGTGCAGGTTCCAGGGTTGCCGGCACGCCCCAATCTACCCAATCACAGGGTACGCCACTAATATTCTCTTCGACGATATTCGCTTTTTCCGGGATTTTTACACGCTCGGAAAACTTTTCGAGGCGATTGTGCAAACGTCGTATTTCATCATCATTAAGCTTTTCTATACCCCTCATTTTCATAATAGGTTTTAACAAACCTTTACCGGCGAGAATAAGCAGCCTTGCTTGCCAACTAATCATACATCTACCCTCCGTATTCTAAGTGAGTTACAGCGGCGATCATTTACAGCGACGTTCATTTACAACTACTTTCATTAACAACGACTAACTCTTACAAGCATTCACACTTATAACAAGTATGAATAACACCAACACTATTCGCTCCACAGGAATGTGGAATCTTAGTATAAGCCAAGGATAAATCATTAGAGAGCATCACCGCGTCACAGAAGCAGGGTTATAGCCTGTCAGTTTGGGCCGAATTGCAGCCCCCTTAGCAACCAAAACTGAGTAGCTGCTGAAATTCANAAAACCCTGGGTCGATTTCTATTATTTTTGATATCTGTATAAGGGCTTTCTATATCGACCCGGCCACAGCCTTGGTTTAAGGGAGTATATTTGCAACAGGACTTGGATTGAGTTAGTTTTCCCAGTTAACTTAATAGGAGTTAGACGGACAATTTGCTAATTTAACATTTGCTGTTCTGGCGTTTGTTNATTTAGTTTAAGGTCACAAAGTAAGGTGGCCAAAAATTGTTTATACAGTGTACGAGGAGAAATAAAATTGCCTGGAATTACAAGTTATGGGTCTTATGTACCCTACAATCGATTGACGAGAAAAGCCATGGGGGGCGGCAGGGGAGAAAGAGCTGTTGCGAGTTTCGATGAGGACACGACGTCTATGGCCGTCGAAGCTGCCCGAGACGGAAATTTAGCAGATATTGACACCTTAATTTTTGCCACCACCAGCCCTCCTTATGCGGAGAAAATGAATGCAGCTGCCATCAGCGCTGCATTAAACTTACCCGGTTCGGTGCGTTCTATAGAGATGACTACCAGTACCCGCGCGGGATTGGGCGGATTGTTATTGGCAGCCGACATGGCAGCTGCCGGGCGCNAGTCCTTGGTCTGTGCTAGTGATGTGATCATCNGTGGACCTGGTGGTGCCCGGGAAAAAAATGGCGGTGATGCAGCGGTTGCCTTCGTTCTTGGATCTGATGACGATGCTCTCGCCATCGTTCTTGGTCAAGCTTCAGCGACCACAGAATTACTGGACGTTTGGCGACTACCTAAGGACCCGTTTTCGAAGCAGTGGGAAGAACGTTTTGGTGCCGAAGTGTTAGGTCCAGTGAGCATTGATGTGGCTAAACGGGCGCTAGAAGATGCCGGCGTTGAACCCAGCGCACTAACTACCGTGATACTCGACTCATCTAATAAGCGTATGGTAGGTGGGATTCCCGCCGCACTAGGTTTGCAAAAAGAACAATTAGCGGACCTCTTAGACGCCAGTGTGGGCCGTACCGGCACTGCTCATGCGGGCCTGGTATTNGCTCGTACTCTCGACACNGCTAATCCTGGTGATAAGATTTTAGTACTTACCACCGGAGACGGCTGTGATGCAATGGTGCTNTCAGTGACAGATAAGATTGCCCAGCAACGNCCAAAGCGATCAGTGGACTACTGGATTGCCTCGGCGCAAAACGATTTGCCCTATAACACCTTCCTCAAGTGGCGAGAGATTTTACCTTTCGAGCCACCGCGCCGACCTGATTTCGATCGACCGGCGGCGCCGTCTTCCCAGCGCAATGTGCATTGGAAATACGGTTTTCATGGCTCACGTTGCAGGGAATGCAACACCGGNTATTTACCGCCTCAAAAGGTATGCTTAACNTGTGGCGCAGTNGAACACATGGANGAGGAGGTTTTCGCCGATACGGCTTGTAAAATCAAAACCTACACCCTTGATTATCTCGCCTATAGTTTACAGCCTCCAGTAGTGTCTATCGTGGCCGATTTTGACGGCGGCGGAAGATTCACTTGCGAAATGGCTGATGTGGACCCAACCGCGGTTAAGATTGGTGATCAGCTTGAGATGACATTCAGACGGCTTTACACAGGTCAAGGTATACACAATTATTTTTGGAAAGCGCGCCCTCAGCGCTAGGAGATAGTCTAATGGCTAGTAACGGAATAAAAGATAAAGTCGCGATNGTAGGAATGNCCTGTACGCCATTCGGCGAACATTTTGATAAAAGTGCCGCCGATCTGTTGGTTCAAGCGGCAACAGAGGCTCTGGACTCTGCGGGCGTTGAAAAAAAGGATATAGATGCTTATTGGTTGGGTACGATGTTCAGCGGTTACGCCGGTGTGACATTATCGGAAGCCTTGAAAACCGATTACAAACCNGTAACTCGGGTTGAGAATATGTGNGCGACGGGCAGNGATAGCATGCGAAATGCAGCCTATGCNGTGGCNAGNGGTGCNTTTGATTTGGTNATGGCNACNGGNGTTGAAAAACTAAANGACTCTGGCTATTCNGGCCTAGTTATCCCCTCACCACCCAGTGACGGCACTGAATCCAGTATGTCTGCACCCGCAATGTTTTCGTTATTAGCACCCGCCTATTGTGAAAAATACGGCGTGGATGAAGCTAAAATGAAAGACGTGCTCTCCCGAATTGCATGGAAAAATCACGTGGCCGGATCTAAAAATCCAAAAGCACAATTTCGCAAGAAAGTGGCCATGGAAACAATTAAAAATTCACCTCTCATAGCGGGTATGTTTGGTATATTCGACTGCTCCGGCGTTGCCGATGGCGCGGCAGCCGCTATTTTGTGCCGNGCAGAAGATGCCTACAAATACACAGATAAGCCTATTTTTCTGAAAGCGATGGCTATCGCCGCTGGGCCGAACGAAGGTTTTATTAATCAAGAGTACGACTTCACTACCTTCCAAGAAGTGGTCAAGTCTTGTGAAGATGCCTATTCGCAAGCAGGCGTTACTAATCCTAGAGAAGAAATCAGCATGGCCGAAGTCCATGATTGCTTTACTGCAACTGAACTGGTCTTGATGGAGGACATGGGTTTCTCTGAGCGGGGCAAGGGATGGATCGACTGCGAAGAAGGGCGTTTTGACGGCGACGGTGCACAACCGATAAATCCTGATGGCGGACTGAAAAGCTTTGGTCACCCCATAGGTGCAAGTGGGCTGCGGATGATGTATGAAATGTGGTTACAGTTCCGTGGTGAAGCTGGCGAGCGCCAAATCGACAATCCAAAACTGGGCTTGACCCATAATTTGGGCGGCCAACCAGGGCNATGTGTGAGTTTTGTATCTATCGTCGGTAAGGAACTGGGTTAGAACGTGTAGTTAGCTAT
Source organism: Pseudomonadales bacterium (assembly GCA_016765265.1). Lineage (GTDB taxonomy): Bacteria > Pseudomonadota > Gammaproteobacteria > Pseudomonadales > DC-out160 > DC-out160. Next base: position 3,635 of record JAESQG010000573.1, read on the forward strand.
GGCTTAGCATAGACTGAAAGCCAACGAAAAACGGTGCTATATAGCACCGTTTTTTATTTCTGATTAGACTAATTTACGCCTCAAGGATTCGCCGCAACAGCGGGTCGTTGAGAAACTTTGTTGTACCAGGCCTGTAGATGCTTACAATCTTCGGGGATTGAAGATTTAATCCACTTTGCAAAATCACACACAACAAGAGTCGTAATATCGGCCATTGAGTAAGACTGCCCGGCAACGTATTCATTGTTTGCCAACTGCTGGTCAAACTCTTTGTAAAAATTAACAATTCGTGATCGGCCACGTTCCGCCAGTTCAGCCGATTGGGGATAGTTGTACGGACCCACAACCGCTCGATCCACAAACCCCTTCGCGGTATTTCGAAAGACCTCAGCCACTGCCAGTAAGCCGTCCATAAAAGCAAGGTGCTCCCACATTTCAACAAGCCCTTTTTCCGCGGGCGTTCCCCCCAGTAATGGGGTGTCGGGATAGGTCGCTTCGAGGTAATGGGTTATACCCCGTATTTGGCTAATACAAGTGCCATCCTCGAGCTCTAACATGGGAACGTCACAAGCTGGGTTTTTACTACGATACTCAGGTTTTAATTGTTCGCGAGTGCTTAGATCAATAGTAACGCGTTCGATGTCTAGCCCTTTTTCAGCAACAAAAATATTGACCCGCCGTGGATTTGGCGCCTTAGGGAAGTCGTATAGTTTCATAATTTATCTCCACACTTTTTTATTGACTCTTTATTTTTTTAACTCTTCACAAACTAATTATTTACGTAACTATTCAGCGCATTCCCCCGTCAAATCGAGTTCTCTCTGAATAAACTCGGGCCATTTCCCTGCAAACAAGCACTCTAGGGCCTCACCGACGCCGACATTGTGCTTCCTACAAGTGGATAGATAACTACGAATACGACAATAAGTATCCGCTCCGGCTTTGGAACGAAAGCACCCGGATATTTTTTGCTGCACCTTTGTCATTCGCAAATCACGTTCCCCTTGATTATTGGTATAGGGTGCTAATGGGTTTTCCATAAATCGNAGAACATCCTCTTCATAATNNCGAAGACGTTCCAATAAATTACGCGATTTGCTCCGAGCGATTCGCCCACGCTTTTTTGCNCCTGGCGGGCTGGCATCCGGCGGGGGGCATTCTTTATCGGCCTGTGTTAGTAGGGTTCGATATTTTCCTCGCCACCTCTTGCTTTGAGCCTTTGTTAACGAACCCCCTGCCTCCTTTACCTTTGCATTTATTTGATCGAGCAAATTCTCCATTTTCAATGCCCATTGTTGACCGTCTTGTTCATATGCTCGAGTTAACTCGCGTTTGTGATGAGCGTTACATAACACATGATCACAGTGCTCATAGCGGTAGTAGGGCTTCCAGTGGTCGTGGACTAAAAGTCCGCTAAANTGNGGNATNACATTAATNGCATCCATGGCCTCTTTACCCCGCTTTTCATGGGCCGCTATCAGGGTCCAATGCGCATTAGAGGCATTGTGTAACCACAATCGTTTGCCATCAACATTGACCCCTGTTTCGTCAACATGCAAAACAGGGGCGCTCTGTAGTGTTTTTACTGCCAGCGCTTCAAACACCTCCAGGCGCTGGTAGGCTTCAACGTTAAAATTAACCAGGCTGCCACTACTAATAGGGATTCCAAACAGCTCATCGAAATGCGTTCGAATACGCTCATACGGGATTAATTGAAACATCGACATGTAGACCGCATTGGCCCTGATGCTGGCTCCATACTGCGTGGCACGCTCCACACCGGGCGGAAAGGGGGCCACAAAACGCTTACCTAATACATTCTCTAAAACTTGAGCGCGATACTCAATGACATGGCGAGCAATACGAATGTCGAAGACCTGCCTCTTTTGATAACCACGCTCACTATATTCTCCCCTAGGCAATGTCCTGCGATCTATTTCTATCGAGCTTATTTCATCGGGCTCGCTCACCTGATCCAGGTTGCATCCTTTGTGGCCCTTTTGGCCACCTCTGGGCTTGTTGCTTTTGGGGCGATTGGTTTTAGCTCTGTTGGGGTCGCTAGAGGGAGGCTTACTGCTATTTCGACTGTTTAATCCGGTGCGGGCAACCAACAATTTAACCACTAGCAGGAGCATATTGATGGAGGCCTCCAGTGCGGGAGGCAAGTCATTACTTTGAGCTAAGAGTCGTTCGACTTCTTGTACTGTCTCATTGATGTTAATGCCATCTTTGGTCATAGTAGAAAATCGCTATAGCAATAGGTGATGGCTGTTATTATTGCATAGGTTTTGAAACTCGTTTTTTTGCTCGTGTATTGCGGGTAGTGCGGTTTTAAGATTTAACTTTCGTTCGGGTATAGACTAAGACGCGGGGGTGGCCTGATTAGCTTTGTATTCCCTCCTATGCTAACAGCTGATAGGGATACACATAACAGGCGCCACCAGGGAATTTTCCAAAAAAACATGTCAAGCGTTTTTTCGCTGAATAGTTACTAAATATGATTAATAATAAAAGCATGCTTTTATATCAAGCATGCTTATTTTTATACTCTTCAAACATATCCAAAAACAAGGCATTCATAGAACGCCCACGTAAAGCCGCATAANCTTTAAACTCATTCTTTTTACTCTCTGGTATTTTAAGCTGCAAAGGTTTAATGGCATCTGGCGGGGTTTGCTCTGTCGCTTTCTTTGGTTTCGCCACTTCAACTTTTTTTGTTGTATCTTCTGCTTTCTTATCGGTTATATTTTTTTTCCTTGGTGGTGCTAAATCTGCCATATTACACATCCTCTCCTACTGCTTCTTGTTCCTGTGCAGTTGCTTTAATCCTAAATTCAGCAGTTAAGAAATTGATGTACAATGCAAGCTCTTTAAAATCAGGGGTCTGCGATGGTTCTTCCACCCAATACAACTCACCCAGAGGGTGGGATGATAACGAGTGCTAAAAGTCAATTTCCAGCCAATATTGCAGTGGATACATACGGTGGAAAAGTACACATTGAGTGGGATGCTGATGCCCCGGTAACGCCCCTTGGACTGCTGCCTTTTTTTATCCAGCTCCTCAAATTAGGAGGGCGTTTTGATCCCTGGGTAAAGGATTGTCCTCTAACTTACTTCAGTAATAACGCCCCTGAAAAAGTGGATGTACTCGGCTCTTTATTTCTCTCCATTTTATCGGGGCACAAGCGCTATTCTCATATCACTTCATTGATCGCTGACAATGTGAATCCGTCCCTGTTGGGTATGAACAAAGTGGTCAGTGAAGATTCTGCGCGACGAGCAGTGAAAAAAATAGAGGAGGAAAGGGGCGTACAATGGATGCAGAATCATTTGTATGATAGTTGCCAACCTCTGTTAAGAACACCGTGGATACTCGATGTCGATACGACCATTAAACCGCTTTATGGTCATCAAGAACAGGCGGTAAAAGGATACAACCCACAAAAACCAGGTAGGCCTTCTCACACTTACCATACCTATATGATGGCCAACTTAAGATTAGTGCTGGATGTTGAAGTCAAAGCGGGTGACCAATCCCATTCCAGCTACTCATTGCCTGGATTGATTTCACTGATCAAAGGTTTAGGAGAGGATGAAAAACCTGAATTTGTTCGCGGTGACATTGGTTGGGGTACTGATACAGTGATGAAAGAGTTGGAAGAAATTGATCAGCCGTATTTATTCAAATTAAAAAAATCAAACAATGCTATGAAGCTGATATACAAGCACCATGGCTTAGGACAGTGGACTCATGTCCGCTGTGGGTGGGAAGCGAAAGAGGATAACTTAAAATTACAGGGCTGGAAGAAAGAACGACGAGTCATTATTGTGAGAAGAAAGTTATCCAGTAGTAGTCTTGTCGGAATAGAATCGGGAAGTGAGGATTGCAAACAACTTTCCTTTATTGATGGACCCGAAGAGATAAAGGTCTTTGAGTATTCGGTTTTGGTGACAGACCTAGATGATGATTTGGTTTCGCTGTTCCAGCATTATCGAGATCGAGCTGATTGTGAAAATAATTTTGATGAACTCAAAAACCAATGGGGTTGGGGTGGCCCTCTCAATTCACAACAATCGGGACGAAAGATGTAAAGAGCTGCCGACTGATGTCTCGAATGATTGCCTTAATTTATAACTGGTGGAATTTATACGTTCGCCTGGCATTACCGGGCCAACATCATGAGGCGATTACAAGTCGGCCTTTACTATTGACCGGCGTGGGTCGACAGACAAAGCACAGCGATCAGAAGAAAATCACCATCACGAGTACGCACGGCAAACAAGAGAAGTTGGCTGGTGCATATCACCGGCTCATTGCCCTTTTTAATGCACTAAAAACGATTGCTCCGCAGTTAACTTCTGCGCAGTGTTGGAGTCGGATGCTAGAGCAGGTGATGGCCCAATTTAATGTGAAAAAAGGGGCAGCAGACCCTCCTCACCTCAACTGCCTAACCTAAGGTAGTTCGCTTAATTTAGAATGCGATATCGATGCTAGGCTATGTACTGGGCAGGTCTAACTGCGGTTTTTAGGATAATCCAGTAAGTAGGAAAAAGAGAGTAGCTGAACATTGTTCAGCATAGGCAGTCGAGTGTTTTAGTTTAGGAAATAGGAGTACGCTTTTTATTTCTTCTTTGAACGCGTCGCACTATGCTCATTGATTTCAGCCATAAGCGGCCTGGAAAGAACGATACTGCCCTTACATCAGGAGGTTTCAAATGACCAGTGATACAACCCAATCCAGCAATCAGTCCGGGGCTGGCCCTCTCGACGGCGTACTCGTCCTCGATTTCACCTGTGTGCTTGCCGGACCCCACTGTAGTCGTCTGCTCACGGACCTTGGAGCAAACGTCATCAAGGTTGAACCCCCTGAGGGTGACATGACGCGGCGCTTATTGCCGCGCATTCATTCTATTTCGAATTACTTTGCCCAGCAAAACTGCGGCAAGCTCAATATCTCTCTCGATCTGAAGAAACCTGAAGCTCTGGCCCTGCTCCTGAAACTGGCAGCACAGGCTGATGTGATACTGGAAAATTTTCGCCCCGGTGTAATGGAACGCATGGGATTGGGCCCCGAGAAATTGTGCAAGGATAATCCGCGTCTCATCTTCGCTTCGATCTCGGGCTACGGCCAGGACGGACTATGGAAGAACCGGCGAGCCTACGCGCCCCTCGTTCATGCTGAGATGGGGATGATCGAAGAAGCGGCGCGGTTCCGCGGGATTGAGCCCGAGGCAGATCCCCTGGCACATGCCGATGTCTATGCCGGGCTGTACGGCGTGTCAGGTGTTCTGGCTGCCCTCTACCAACGCTCGATTACAGGCCGGGGTCAGCGCGTCGACACGTCGATGGCCGAGGCGTTATTGATGGCCAACGAATACACCGCCATCGAGCTCGCAGGGCCCCTCGACTTTGAGTTGCGGCCGATTTCAATGCTTTCGCCGATCTTTACTATGGGCTCTGGGCGAAAAATCCAGGTTGGTGGCGATCCCATCATCGGTGGAAACTTTCGCAGTTACTGCAAAGCAATGCAGCGTCCTGAATTGCGCGAAGACCCACGCTTCGCCGATCACTCGTTACGTAGCGAGAATCGCGATGAGCTACTCGCAGAAATCGGAAGCTGGGTAGCAAGCTTCCATGACGAAGAAAAGCTGGAAGATGTGCTGAGTGCAGCAGCTCTGGTGATGGGCTCGGTCCGTTCGCTGGAGGAAGTTGCTGCCACCGATTGGGCTAAAGAACGCGGTGCAATTGTTGAGGTGGACGACCGTCACGGCGGAACCATGAAAGTGCCCAATACACCATGGCGGTTCTCGGATGCAAACAGTGGTGTGACCGGTGTACCCGCATATCGTGGCGAGCATAACGCGCAAGTGTTCAGTGAGATTCTCGACCTGGACAGTGAAGAAATCG
>JAESQG010000249.1 GCA_016765265.1 Pseudomonadales bacterium
CGAAGTGTCACTTTAGCTTTGTCGCCATCCTCCAAGAACCGAGTGAGACTACGCAATTTAACTTGGTAGTCTCCATCCTCCGTACCAGGACGAAATTTAATTTCTTTAACTTGTGTCTGTTTTTGCTTTTTGCGAGATTCTGCTCGTTTCTTCTTCTCTTCAAAAATATGTTTGCCGTAATCCATCAATCGACAAACTGGAGGTTCCGCATCAGGTGAAATTTCTACCAGGTCAAGATCAGCTTCTGTGGCTGCTTCCAAGGCGTCTGTTATGGGAACAACACCAACTTGTTCTCCATCCTCCGCGATTAGCCTTACCTCTTGTCGATCATCAATCTCTTCATTGATTCTGTTCTTCCTGGTTGCGCGACCGGCGCCTTTTCCACGTTGTTTGATGGTCTATTCCTCCGGCAGATATCTGCCGCGTTGTGTGATTGCGCCAGCCAACAAAGACTCAAATTCAGTGATGGCTATGGAGCCTAAGTCTTTGCCTTCTCGCGTTCTCACGGATATGCTATTGTTTTCTATCTCTTTGTCACCAGCCACCAATAAATAGGGGACTCGTTGCAGAGTATGCTCACGGATTTTATAGCCGATTTTCTCATTTCTCAAGTCTGAGATGACTCTAAAGCCCTTATTTTCCAAAAGCTGCCGTACTTTTTCACAGTATTCTGCATGTTTATCGGTGATACCCATCACTACCGCTTGCGTTGGCGCGAGCCAGGGCGGCATCCAACCTGCAAAGTTTTCAATGAGAATACCAATAAACCGTTCAAACGAGCCTAATATTGCTCGATGAAGCATCACTGGGGTCTGCCGGCTGCCATCTTCAGCTATATAGGACGCATCTAATCTACCTGGCATGGAGAAATCCACCTGGATAGTACCGCACTGCCAGACACGGCCAATACAATCCTGTAAGGAAAACTCTATTTTCGGACCGTAAAAGGCTCCTTCACCGGGCAACAACTCAAATTCTAGCTCCTTATTATTTAAGGCTAATTCTAGAGATTTTTCCGCTTTTTCCCATATTTCGTCACTGCCAACACGCTGCTCCGGTCGAGTAGAGAGTTTGATAAGCACCTCATCAAAACCAAAGTCTTTGTAGACAGCGAACACTAAGTCAATAAATACAGATACTTCACCTTGAATTTGTTCTTCAGTACAAAATATGTGGGCGTCATCTTGAGTGAAATTTCTCACTCGCATCAAGCCGTGTAATGTGCCCGAGGGCTCATTTCGATGACACGACCCGAACTCGGCTAGTCGTAAAGGCAATTCACGATGACTTTTCAATCCCTGATTAAATATCTGTACATGACAGGGGCAATTCATCGGCTTAATGGCATATTCTCTAGTTTCAGACTGAGTAGTAAACATATCCTCATGAAACTTTTCCCAGTGCCCGGACTTTTCCCAAAGAATACGATCCACTACCTGGGGTGTTCTGATTTCATGATAGTCATTTTGGTTAAGAATATCCCGGATGTATTGCTCCAAGACCAGATAAATAGTCCAACCATTAGGATGCCAAAACACCATGCCTGGTGCTTCTTCTTGAGTATGAAAAAGTCCAAGCTGCTTGCCGATCGTGCGATGATCCCGCTTTTCAGCTTCTTCCAAACGCTTCATATAGAGCTTGAGGTCTTTTTTATTACCCCAAGCGGTTCCGTAAACGCGCTGTAACATTTCATTATTGGCATCCGCACGCCAATATGCTCCTGCATTCTTGGTTAGCTTAAACGCCTTAAGATGACGCGTATTGGGCACATGGGGTCCACGACACATATCGACATATTCTTCGTGGTAATAAAGTTTTATGACCTCCCCTTCAGGGATTTCATCGACGATCTGGATCTTGTAAGTTTCACCGCGCTCTTCAAAGGTTTTGCGAGCCTCTTCGCGACTCACCACTTTTACCTCAACATCGTATTCTTTTGAAATCAGCTCCTTCATTCGCTTTTCAATAGGAGCCAAATCTTCCGGTGTAAAGGTTTTATCAATACCTATATCGTAATAAAAACCATTCTCTACCACCGGACCAATCGCCATTTTAGCATCGCTATAAAGCTGCTTAACTGCATGGCCGATAAGGTGAGCACAGGAATGTCGAATAATTTCTAAGCCTTCAGGATCTCGGGCCGTGATAATGCTCAACTCAGCATCATCATCAATAAGTAATGCAGCATCAAGCAGCTCACCATTAACGCGACCAGCAAGGGTAGCTTTCGCCAAACCAGGACCTATGGATTCCGCCACTTGCATGACAGTCACCGGCTGATCAAACTTCTTTTGAGATCCGTCAGGTAGAGTTATTGTTGGCATGATTTCCCGTCTTTAAGTGGTCGATCCAATTAAACACTTGTTAAAACCTTGTTAAAAACTTATTTTGTTAAAAAAGAGATAACTTTTGTATAGCACAAAATTCAGATAGCACTAAAAAGGCACTGCCCAATAGGTAATGACCAATAGGTAGTGCCTTGCTATAAATATGGTAGACGCGATTGGATTCGAACCAACGACCCCCACCATGTCAAGGTGGTGCTCTAACCAGCTGAGCTACGCGTCTAAAATAGGCTGCGGATTATATGCGGATCGGCTAGGCTGAACAAGAGATTTTTGTTTTCAATCATTTTGTTTTCAATCAATTAGCTAGAGTTGGTTATCTAGGGTTGACTAGCTTAGAAATGCTGCATTTTTGATCGCCTTTATTTGATCCCTAACCTTGCCCGCCTGTTCAAATTCCAAATTCCTAGCGTGACTTATCATTCTTTCCTCCAATTCCTTCAGCCTGCTGCTGAGCTGCTTGGGGGTCAAATTGGCGACTTCATCTTGATAACGTGCTTTAGATTCGGCTACTTTTCGCCACTTAGCCTTGCCGGGTTGCGAATATGCACCCTCCAAGATATCCGCGACGTCTTTCTTCACCCCTTTAGGGGTGATCCCATGGATCTCATTGTGGGCTTTTTGTTTGACACGCCGACGTTCAGTCTCATCCATTGCACGCTGCATAGACCCTGTGACTTTATCTGCATAGAGAATGGCTCGACCCCGAAGGTTTCTCGCAGCGCGGCCAATAGTCTGGATAAGAGAGCGCTCTGAACGCAGAAAACCTTCTTTATCTGCATCTAATATGGCGACTAAAGAGACCTCGGGCAAATCCAAACCCTCTCGCAGGAGATTGATGCCCACCAGCACATCGAACACGCCTAGGCGCAAGTCCCGTATAATCTCAACCCGTTCCACTGTGTCAATATCTGAATGCAGGTACCGTACCTGTACGCCATGATCGGCCAAGTATTCTGTGAGATCCTCTGACATACGCTTAGTCAAAGTGGTCACCAGCACCCGTTCAGCTTTGTCGGTACAAATCTTAATTTCTGACAGCAAATCATCTATCTGAGTAGTGGCCGGTCGTATTTCAATATCGGGATCGATCAGACCTGTAGGTCTCACCACTTGATCAACTACTTGCCCTGCATGCTCGCCTTCATAATTGCCCGGCGTCGCTGAAACAAAGATCATTTGAGGAGCCAGCCGCTCCCACTCATCAAACCTCAATGGCCGATTATCCAACGCAGAGGGCAGACGAAAACCGTATTCCACCAAGGTCTCCTTACGTGATCGATCGCCTTTATACATCGCTCCCAATTGGGGCACCATCACATGGGACTCATCAATTATTAGCATCGCGTCATCAGGCAAATAATCAAAAAGAGTGGGCGGCGGCTCTCCTGTCTCTCGACCCGATAAATGTCGCGAGTAGTTCTCCACCCCGCTGCAATAACCTAACTCCTGTAGCATTTCAATATCGAAACGAACTCGCTCTGACAACCGTTGGTGCTCAACCAGTTTATTAGCGGATTCTAACTGTGCCAACCGCTCATGCAGCTCATCACGAATACTGCTAATCGCCGCTACAACATTCTGGCGGGGGGTTACATAGTGTGATTTAGGATAAATAGTAAAGCGCGGCACCCGCTTCACCACCTCCCCAGTTAACGGGTCAAACACGCTGATTTGCTCGATCTCATCATCAAACAGCTCTATTCTCACGGCTAACTGTTCCGATTCTGCGGGAAAAACGTCAATCACATCGCCGCGAACCCGATAAGTTGCCCGTTGAAAATCAATATCATTGCGAGTGTATTGCAGCTCCGCCAGACGGCGCAGAATATCCCGCTGGTCCATATGATCCCCACGATCGATGTGCAGAATCATTTTTAAATAGGAGCCAGGATCACCCAGGCCATATATGCAAGATACCGTGGCCACCACGATGGTGCCCTTCTTCTCTAGCATTGCTTTGGTGGCAGAAAGACGCATTTGCTCGATATGTTCGTTTATCGACGCGTCTTTTTCAATAAAGGTATTGGAAGAGGGGACATACGCTTCCGGTTGATAATAATCGTAATACGACACGAAATACTCAACCGCGTTATCGGGGAAAAACTCTTTAAACTCGCCGTAAAGCTGTGCTGCCAGCGTCTTATTCGGCGCCAAGACCATGGCAGGGCGCTGAGTACGCTCAATAACATTGGCAATGGTGAAGGTCTTGCCTGACCCGGTGACCCCTAATAAGGTTTGATGGGCCAAGCCATTGTTTAGCCCCTCCACCAACCGATCAATTGCTTGTGGTTGATCGCCTGCGGGCTTGAATTTTGAATAAATTTTGAACTTCTGAGAATCTTCTTCCAATTTAATCAACTACTCTCATTTTACCGTTAGGCAAGATCGCGTATTATTACACAGTTTCCCCCTATTTCCGTAAACCCTAGACCATTGAAAAAAATCTAGAAAACGTGAGGCACTACCTTGGAAGTTAAACTTTCTACCCGTGTTCAAAACATCAAACCCTCCCCCACCTTGGCAGTGACAACCCGAGCCAATGAATTACGGGCAGCAGGCAAGAATATTATTGGCTTAGGGGCTGGCGAACCCGATTTTGATACACCTCAGCATATTAAAGACGCGGCCATTAAGGCGCTCAGTGAGGGCAAAACAAAATATACCGCGGTTGATGGCACACCGGAGTTAAAAAAGGCAATCATTGCCAAATTTAAAAGGGACAATAGCCTTGATTACGCTGCCAACCAGATACTGGTTTCTTGTGGTGGCAAGCAAAGCTTTTTCAACTTGAGTCTGGCGATGTTAGATCCCGGCGATGAAGTCATCATTCCGGCTCCTTATTGGGTGTCATATCCCGATATGGTGCGCATAGCAGAAGGTACTCCTGTCATTCTCACCGCTGGACAAGACCAACGCTTTAAAATTAATGCTCAGCAACTAGAAGCTGCCATCACCGCAAAAACAAAACTCTTAGTCATTAACAGCCCGTCTAATCCAACGGGCGTAGCCTATACACTAGAGGAGCTCAAATCGCTCGCAACCGTCCTGTTGCGCCATCCTCAAGTGATGGTTGTAACGGATGACATGTACGAACACATTCTGTGGACCGACAAACCTTTTTGCAACATTCTCGACGCCTGCCCCGAGCTCTACGATCGCACTTTTGTCCTCAATGGCGTATCGAAAGCCTATTCAATGACAGGGTGGCGAATTGGTTATGCCGCTGGGCCCGCAAAGGCGATCATTGCGATGAAGAAAATCCAATCGCAAAGTACATCAAATCCCACCTCCTTCGCTCAAGCAGGTGCCCAGGCTGCGTTGGAAGGCCCTCAAACCTGCGTAAAAGAGATGACCGTTGCGTTTAAGAAACGCCACGACTATGTCATTAAAGCGCTCAATGCGATTCCAGGGGTCGATTGCGCCGAAGCCGACGGTACTTTTTACGCGTTCCCCAACGTCCAGGGGGTCATTGATACACTAGAGGGGATAAGCAACGATGTGGAGCTGGCAGAACACCTATTAAATAAAGCAGGGGTAGCGTTGGTGCCAGGCTCAGCCTTTGGTTTACCAGGACACGTTAGATTATCCTTTGCCACTAGCATGGAGATATTGAAAGACGCCATTAGCCGCATCGCCGCGGCTGTAAGCTGCTGATAGAAAGGATTTAAAAAAGTGTTGACCCGTTGCCCCCACATCTCTACTATACGCGGCCTATGCTGATATGAACCCAATATTCAGCTATGCTAAAGACTATTCCACAGTAGCTCAGTTGGTAGAGCAAGCGACTGTTAATCGCTGGGTCACAGGTTCGAGCCCTGTCTGTGGAGCCATATTATAAAAAAGGCTATTCCGAGGAATAGCCTTTTTTGCTTTAGAAATCACCCCTAATTAGGCTTCTCTCCTAGTAAGCGTTTTTATCAATAAACCCTTTATACACAGTCAAAAATATAATCTTCAAATCCAATAACAATGACCAGTTTTCTATATAAAACANGTCGTATTCCACTCTCTTTTTCATCTTGTCGATCGTGTCTGTCTCTCCGCGCAAACCATTCACCTGAGCCCAACCAGTGATCCCTGGCTTCACTTTGTGACGTTTCATATAGGATTCAACAATCTCTTTGTAGTAATCGTTATGAGCAAGCGCATGAGGCCGTGGCCCCACTATCGACATTTTNCCCTGCATCACATTGAAGAATTGAGGNAACTCATCAAGACTGGTTTTTCGAAGAAAAGCCCCTAANCGGGTAATNCGGCTGTCATTANGCGTGGCTTGGGTGATCACACCCTCNGCTTCNTCATGCACTTCCATTGAACGGAATTTATAAACATTAATGCGTTTGCCATCAATGCCATGGCGATATTGCTTAAATAATATGGGGCCAGGTGAGGACAGTTTCACACCGATGGCGATCAGCAGCAGTACAGGGGAGATGCAAACAAAAATAATANACCCCAGCAGGCGATCCTCTAAAGACTTGATATATTGATTGGCACCGCTTAAAGGTGAACAACTGAGATCCAGCACCTGAATGCCCGCTATGTCAGAGACCTTATGATTCAATAGCCTGAAATCCGACATATCAGGTACATAGCGAATGTTGGCCGTACTATGCCTTAGTGCATAAAGTATTCGGTCTACGGCTTCACCTTTCTTGAGGGGTAGGCAAATCCAGACTTCTTGTATGTCTTTTGNCTCCACCANATCCTCAATATCAGCAATANTNCCACCTACAGAAATACNCTGATAGGGGTTGTTNAGCTCAGTTGATTCAACCGGTACNAGCTGCACCACATCNAACCCGACCCATGCATTATGTCCNAAAGAGGCAATGACCGAGCGAGCNGAGCTACCCGCCCCAACAACCAATACTCTTTTATGGTTGATACCTCTTGTTCGCAAATTACCCAGTGTTTTATAAATAATCGACCTAAACGTGGCGGACCCTAACGTACCGCATAAGATCCAGGTGCCTAGCCAAACCCGAGAAAAATAATCTGCCTGATGAGNAAAAACCAACAATACAAACAATATGCCAAAGGCAGTCGCCCAAGATAAGAACATTCTCGCTAGTAAACTGATCTTTCGGCGCCCTCGCCATGAAGCGTAAACACCGAAGAAAGAAGAACACAGCGATACCAGCACCGCCCCCATCAGAATCANTGACTGATAATGAATCGATACTTCCAACGTAGCGAAGCGTAAATAAAAGGCAACGACCGCTGAAGATACCGCCCAGAAAAAATCGAACACCCGAGCCGAAATGACCGTAAAATAGTCAAAGCCTGTATTATTTGAATCCTTTCCCACNAATTCTTTCCCACTATAGAGTCCGAGCCTGCCTTTTATGAAGTCTTATCAGTTGGGGGGAGATTGTATAGCGTTCTGAAGAAAAATCGAACTTGTTTTTAAAACACCTATGACCTTCCTTATTATGCTGGATTTAAATATAGGCTAAGACTCGCAAAAAGATATGACGGGCCATCAATAATACTCAGCGTCTTTGAAGCAGATTCCAGCTTGATCTTTGTCGGACAACTGGGGCGGCTTTCCGGGCAGTAAGGGCCATCGGATACCGATNTCAGGATCGTTCCACAAAACGGATCGCTCATNTTCTGGCGCATAGTAATCAGTGCACTTGTAGACGAATTCTGCCTCTTCGCTTAAGACATAAAAACCGTGAGCAAATCCGGGGGGGACCCACATCATCTTTTTATTGTCCTCAGAAAGGGTTTCGCCAATCCACTGGCCGTAGCTAGGTGATGACTTTCTCATGTCTACAGCGACATCGAATACNTCACCCTTTAGCACTCGCACGAGTTTGCCTTGAGCATGNGACAGCTGGTAGTGTANGCCGCGCAAAACACCCTGCTGGGATTTACTGTGATTGTCCTGGACAAACTCGGCATTGATCCCACCTTCGGCAAATTTCTGTTGCGTCCATGTTTCCATAAAGTATCCCCGCTCATCTCNGAAGACAGTAGGCTCAATGACGATGATTTCAGGGATTTCGGTAGGTGTAAACTTCATGTTTTCTATTCCTCCAGCAAGCTCATTAGGTAGCGCCCGAAACTATTTTTACTGTACCGCGCAGCTTGTTTTGCCACGTCTTCAGCGCTAATTCGACCTTGTCGATAAGCTATTTCCTCTAGGCAGGCGATTTTCAAACCCTGACGTTCTTCAATAATTCGAATAAAGTTCGCGGCGTCTAGTAGCGAGTCATGGGTACCCGTGTCCAACCAGGCGGTGCCCCTACTAAATTTTTCAACGTATAATTTCTCTCTCTGCAGGTACACTTTGTTAACATCCGTTATCTCTAACTCACCTCGAGGAGAGGGTTTGATCGTCTTTGCGATATCCACCACATCAGTATCGTAAAAATACAATCCGGTGACGGCGTAATGAGACTTAGGTTCTTTCGGTTTCTCTTCTATCCCGATAGCTTTACCACTGTCGTCAAAATTAACCACACCATAACGTTCAGGGTCATTAACATAATAACCAAACACGGTAGCGCCCTCAGTACGCTCTGCACATAGCCGAAGCTTGCTTTGCAGACCGTCAGAATAAAAGATATTATCCCCTAAAATTAAGCAAGTCGGACTGCCCGCAATAAATGCTTCACCAATAATAAAAGCTTGAGCAAGGCCGTCTGGGGAAGGCTGAACGGCATAACTAATATTGAGCCCCCAATTTGAGCCGTCGCCTAACAGCCCTTGGAACGCGGCTTGATCTTCAGGGGTGGTGATAATCAAAATATCCTCAATGCCCGCAATCATTAAGGTGGAGATAGGGTAATAAATCATGGGTTTATCATAAATCGGCATGAGCTGTTTGCTCACCGGTAACGTTAACGGATGGAGCCGACTGCCTGACCCACCTGCCAGGATAATACCTTTGTATTTCATTCTTTTGCCTTATTATTGCTGTGGACTAGCGTCCAAAATTATCTTCAAACCGCACAATATCATCTTCGCCAAGATAACTACCGGTTTGCACCTCAATGATTTCCAAAGGAATCACCCCTGGGTTTGCCAGCCGATGTACTTCTCCCAAAGGAATATAGGTGGATTGGTCTTCCGTATAGGTTAGAACATCTTCGCCGCGAGTAATCGTGGCTGTCCCCTTCACTACTACCCAGTGTTCTGCCCGGTGGTGATGCATCTGCAAGGACAGACTCAATCCAGGCTTCACCTGAATTCGCTTCACCTGAAAACGCTCACTAATACAAATTGTTTCGTACCAGCCCCATGGCCGATACACCTTCTGGTGAGTTTCTGCCTCTGGTCGCCCCATGCTATTAAGCTGATTGACTATGGACTTTATTTCCTGGGATTTCGACTTATCAGCCACAAGCACAGCATCTGCAGTTTCAATCACAATTACATTTTCTATTCCTACTGTGGCCACTAAACGCGATTCAGCCCGTATCAAGCTGTTGCTGGTATCTGCGGTTAACACATCACCACTGATGATATTGTTGTTCTGATCCGCTGCGGTAATATCCGTCAAAGACGACCATACGCCCAAATCATTCCAACCTACATCCAAGGACATAACGGCAGCATTGTGAGTGCTTTCCATTACCGCATAATCAATGGACTCAGAGCGTATTTCAGCAAAAATTAGTTCCGGCAATCTAATGAAGTCCAAATCCTTTTCTATACCATCAAACGCATTCTTCACCCCTTCGTAGATATCCGATGCATGCTCCTTCAACTCATTAAGATAGGTGCCCGCGCCGAACAAAAACATGCCGCTATTCCAAAAGTATTCGCCAGAATCCATATACTGTTGGGCTGTGGCTCCGTCCGGTTTTTCTACAAATTTTTCAATCCGACAGGCTGTATTCATTTTCGTGTCAATGCTTGTATCAATGCTTGTGTCAATGTTCGTGTCTATGTTCGTGTCAATGTTCGTGTGCTCGAGCTGAATTTCTATCTGACGACCCTGCTTAATGTAACCATATCCGGTTTCAGGTTTCACAACCTTGATCCCGAAGGTCACCAAATACCCGCTCTGCGCCACATTCCCTGCCAACAGGGCAGTTGCCACAAATCCATCAACGTCAGCAATGGCATGATCAGACGGTAGAACAAGAATCTGAGCCTCTTTATCAATACGCTCCTTTGCATAAAGGGCCGCTATCCCAATGGCCGGTGCTGTATTACGACCCACTGGCTCGAGGATCACTGACGCATTATTAACCCCAATCGCCCTTAGTTGCTCAGACACTAAAAACCGGTGCTCGTCATTACAGAGAATAATCGGTGGTTGATCCGTCAGTGTCCCCTGCACACGAAGAACGGTTTGTTGAAACAAGCTCAATTCATCATCCACTAGATTGATAAATTGTTTTGGATAGGACTTCCTCGACACCGGCCACAGCCTTGTGCCAGATCCACCGGCGAGAATAACGGGGATGATCATAAAATTTGATTCCTTGTCTATAACTTTACACAAACGCGCTCTAATTCCCGCTATTATATCACCGCTGCGATATTACTCTAGTTTGAACATTAGCTAATGTGGTTCTATTATTTGACTCAGCGCAGTGCGCCCTCCCCAAACAGAAAGGACCCCCGTTGGCCATGAGAAACTCCAGTCGGTTAGTATCCATAACAAAATTAAAACTCCTGCTATGGAGCCTGGTAGCCCTACCCACTGCCGCTATAGGCACAAGTTGGAATCCACCACACGACCCTTGGCTACGAGCAGAATTGGAACACCTCGCCAGCTTTCACCTGATAAACCAACCTCTATCCATTTGGCCCTTATCCACCAAAACCTTAGCAAATGCCAAACGTAACCTGTCACAAAACGCCCTGCTCTCTATCAAAAGTGAAGAAAGAAACGGATTCAACTTAGGACTTTCCGCCTCCGGCTCACAACCGGTATTGACGCACTTCGGCTCCAGCAGTAGAGACAAGTCAAATTCCAATATTGCCTATCACTATTCCAATGGCACAATCAGCACTCAAATCTCAAGCCAATACATCGACAATGAAGACGTTGACCCTTCACTCAAGTATGACAACAGCTTTGTGGATATTGACCTCGGCCGCTGGACCATGGGGGTGGGAGCCATTGATCGATGGTGGGGCCCCGGATGGGATTCAGGATTAATCCTCTCCAGCAACGCGTGACCGATACCCAGCTTGTACCTTAGTCGTAATAGCAGCGATGCTTTTGCCACAAAATGGTTGAGCTGGATTGGTCCCTGGACACTGGTGACATTTATGGGGCAATTAGAAGAAGAGCGAGCGATACCAAATGCCCTACTCTGGGGAATGCGCGTGGTGTTTAAACCATCGGCCTCATGGGAAATAGGTTTGAGCCGCACTGCCATGTGGGCAGGAGATGGACGGCCTAAAGATTTCAGTGTGTTCATGGATCTGTTGGCAGGAATTGATAATTTCAATGCCGAGGATGAAGGAAAAGATACAGAGCCAGGCAACCAATTAGCCGGCTTCGATTTTAAATATTCCAACCATACCCCGTCAGTAGGGTATAGCTTCTATGGTGAGGTCATTGGTGAGGATGAAGCCGGCGGCTTGCCCTCCAGACCCATAGCTATGTTTGGGGCGTCTCTTCATGTCACCATAAAGCAAAGAAAAACGACTTTTTATACCGAGTTTTCAGATACCGCAATGGACGCGTTCCAATCGGATAAGATGTATGGCAGTGCCTATCGACATGGCACTTACAGCACTGGATACCTTTATAAAGGTCTAACACTGGGTAGCTCCTATGACAATGACAGCCAAGCCTTAGCTATCGGCACTATTATGAACCTCGCGTCCAATTACAAATTTAAAATGACGCTGCGCCAATTAAACCTTAACAGAGACAACACCACCAGCACCTCTAACAATACTGTTTCGTCAACAAAACTGAAGACCCAGCAAGCGTCATTTTCATTAGCCAAAACTTGGAGACCTTTATCTCTGCGGTTTTCTTATCTATGGAATAGTGATAACACAGTGGATGAAGTTGATAACCTTAAATCTCTTGCAGATGTTTCGGTGTCATTTGAATTGTGACACGAATTTTTTGGATTTTAGGTTTTACATAGCCCTAGTTGGTTTCTAGAAAATAGGTGCCTAGTGGTAAAAACATTTCATCATCGCTGGTGAATCCACCCTTCACGGGGCAGGCGTCGCACTGCCCATCTCCGGGGCTATCATCGCAAAACGCATCAACGCCTCCACACAATTCACCTTTATTTGGCCCTGCCATACAAGCAACGGTTTCATCTCCACAGGGTCCACCGGGTAGGTTTGGAAAAGGCACTGCTACTGAGGTTGATTGTTGCTTTACCGTAGGACTAGAAGAGGTTGATCCATTATCGATAATGACGCATGAAAGATAAGTTCGATCTTCTTCGTTGTCACTGTCCAATTGAACGGGTGTATCATACTCAAGATACACGGGATCAGAGTAATCTGTGCTAATGTAAATTTGTCTTTCATCAGGCCCAGGAACACAGGCCTCTTCTCCCGCGGTACAAAGCGTATTGGGCGGCTCCCAAATCCTCCACTGAGTACTACGTTTGTGAGCATGTGAGGATAAGGAGAATACTCGGGCACCCTGCTCTACGGTGACTGTGGTACATATTTCTTCTGCCTCAAAAGGTGCCACGTTAATACTAAAGATGGAGCCAAGTTCGAAGATTGCTCTAGCCGGATAAAGCTGGTCCTCTTCCCCTGCAAGCTCTAGGTTGAGATATTTTGCCATTGTGGTGTCGGTATCACTAAGATTAAATGCGTGTGAGTTCCATACCACTACGCCACTCATAGGAAGTTCTGTATATACCCCGTCAGCATACTCTGTCTCATTATAGGCAGCCTGAGTACCGGAGAATCGAAGTTTTGTACTGAAACTATAATCGGGTGGGCCGTAAATAATACAACCCGAGTCCACCGCTCCACTGCAATCCTGATGAAACCCAGTAGCAGCATCAACCACCTTCGGATCACAAGTGTCCCCATTGTCCGGATCATCAAGGGCATTC
>JAESQG010000250.1 GCA_016765265.1 Pseudomonadales bacterium
AATGCAACGAAACGCGCCAGCAAGTTGACTCAGCAATTGCTGACCTTTTCAAGGGGCGGGGCACCGATTTTTGAAGTGTCTTCCATTTATAGCCTGGTTCGAGAATCTGCTGACTTTACCCTCACGGGCTCAAGTATTGCGTGTCGCATTGATCGTGATGATGACCTGTGGGACGCTGAACTCGATAAAGGTCAAATTAGTCAGGTGGTACAAAATATAGTGTTAAACGCTAGGCAGGCAATGCCCGAAGGCGGCACCATTCATATTTTGTGTGAAAATTATGTAAAGCGGTCTGCACTGTCGGATGAGACTCCCCTTGCAGCGGGTAATTATATCCGTGTCAAGATCTCAGATGAAGGTGTAGGTATTCATGCAGATCACATTGATAAAATATTTGATCCGTATTATACCACCAAGCAGGAGGGTAGTGGCTTAGGCATGGCCATCACTCACTCTATTATCTCCAAGCATGTGGGCTCCATACAGTGCTCATCTACTTTTGGCAAGGGAGCTACCTTTACTTTTTATCTGCCTGCCACCATGCAAGTTGCTGTGGATAGGAGCCAGACCGCGGTGAGACACAGAGGTAGTGGAAAGATAATGGTGATGGATGATGATAAGATGATTAGAGAGGTGGCTCAAAGTATGCTTGAACATATGGGGTATGAAGTGGTTTTATCCGCAGATGGGGAAGAGGCACTTAAGACATATCAGCAGTGCCTAGTTGACTCAAGCCCAGTGGATGTCATCATTATGGATCTGACGATTCCTGGGGGGATGGGAGGGGAAGAGGCCATCAAGGCCATGCTAGAGATAGATACACAGGCCAAGGTTATTGTGTCCAGCGGCTATTCGAACGATCCGGTTATAGCAAACTATGCAGAGTATGGGTTTAAAGCGTATTTAGTTAAACCCTATAGGCAGGCAGATCTGGGGGAAGCTATTACCAAGGCTTTAGATAGTTAACCGCGTATTTTCTCCGCTAGAAACGCTTTTAAGCCGTCGAGAGGTAGCTCTTGAGTGTCTAGGTCAGCGCGCCCTTTATACTCAAGAGCCCCAGCGTCTATGCCTTTTTCCCCCACCACGATACGGTGAGGAATTCCAATCAACTCAATATCCGCAAACTTCACCCCGGGTCGTTCTTTACGATCATCGTAAAATACTTCATAGCCTGCTTCAGTCAGGTCTTTGTAGAGTGTTTCTGAAAACGCAGCAACACGGGGAGATTTGTGTAAGTTCATGGGGATAATGGCTATTTGAAATGGAGCAATGGCGCTCGGCCAAAGGATACCTTTTTCATCATAATTTTGTTCAATGGCAGCTGCGACAATGCGGGATACGCCAATGCCATAACAACCCATGGGCATCACTACTGCTTTGCCATTTTCATTGAGTACTTTTGCTTTAAGCGCTTCACTGTACTTTGTCCCAAGTTGGAAGATATGNCCTACTTCGATACCTCTCTTAATGCTTAAACGGCCCTTACCGTCGGGAGACGCATCGCCTTCCACAACGTTTCGAATATCTTCTACNNNCATTTTCTCTTTCGCCTCTGTCTCGAGGCAATCACGCTCCCAGTTGGTACCGATAAAGTGCTTTCCTTCTTCATTGGCGCCACAGACAAAGTCAGCGAGCATGTTGGCGCTGCGGTCAACGATGACGGGTATAGTTAAACCCTTGGGACCAATGGACCCCACACCACAACCCACCACTTGCTTTATTTCCTCATCGCTGGCGAAGGTGAGAGGTGTGGCAATGACCTCGATTTTTTCGGCTTTAATCTCATTGAGATCATGGTCGCCGCGCAGAACTAAGGCTACTAAAGGTTGCTCGTTACTTGTTTCATGTTTCTTTGATCCATGTTTCTTTACGCCATGAACGATAAGTGTTTTGACCACCTGATTCGCTGAGACATTTAAGAATTGGCTCACCTCTTCAATAGTATGTTGATCTGGCGTATCAACAGTTGTGAGGGCTTGCTGCGCCTTGGGCCGTTCTGAGATTTCACAAATGGCTTCTGCTAACTCCACGTTGGCAGCGTATTGACTGCCATCACTGAAAGCAATGGCATCCTCTCCTGAATCGGCCAGTACNTGAAACTCGTGAGATGCGCTACCTCCTATGCTGCCTGTGTCTGCCAGTACGGGGCGGAANTCCAAACCGATACGTTCAAAAATACGAGAGTAGGTGTCGAACATGACTTGATAGGTTTCGCTTAAGGACTCTTGTGTAGTGTGAAAGGAGTATGCGTCCTTCATCAAGAACTCACGAGCACGCATGACACCGTATCGAGGTCGGATCTCATCGCGAAACTTGGTCTGAATCTGGTAAAAATTCGCTGGCAACTGTTTGTAACTGTGTAGCTGGTTGCGAACCAAGTCGGTGATCACCTCTTCATGGGTGGGGCCTAAGCAAAATGCGTTGTTATGGCGGTCTTTGAATCGCAGTAGCTCTGGACCATATTCATCGGCCCGATCCGATTCTTGCCATAATTCTATGGGCTGTACCACTGGCATCAATAATTCTTGAGCGCCAGAATTGTTCATTTCTTCTCTAACGATTTGCTCCACTTTGCGCAATACTCGTAAGCCCGTAGGGAGCCACGTATAAAGACCGGAGGCTAATTTACGGATCATTCCCGCCCGTAGCATCAATTGATGGCTGATAACCGTTGCGTCAGCAGGGGTTTCACGTAATGTGGCCAGTAGGTATTGAGTTGCGCGCATGTAAGACCTTTTTAATCCGGTTATGGNCTCGATGATTGCTTATTTACTTATGTTGCTTAGTTGCTTAGTTGCTTAGTTGCTTAGTCAATTGTCAATTGTAACGCTAGGTATAAGACATCTTCAACCTAGTCATTAAAATTGCAGAGGCTAAATTGTATTGCAACGNTTCATCTTCTAAAGTGAATTATCATTTNCCAAGATTATCTCCCTAAANTGAAGGAAACGATATGTTAACTCTTGTGCAATTTGGCCCCTGTTGGGGGGTTCCTTCGCCGAGTCCCTTTTGTTTGAAAGTAGAAACCTATTTAAGAATAGCGGCCATTGAGTATCGGGTGGAGAGTCAGGATAATCCACGCAAAGCGCCAAAAGGTAAACTGCCTTATATCCGAGAGGGCGATATTACAATAGCGGATTCTGAGATGATCCTGGAACATTTAGATAAGAAATACAATCTATCTACTGATGAATGGCTAACTGAAAAAGACAGGGCCATTGGCGTGGCGGTGAAACGTTTGTGTGAAGATCACCTTTATTGGTCTCTTTTGTATAGCCGCTGGTGCGATAAAAACAATTGGCCCATTGTTAAAAAAGAATTTTTTGGCGGGTTTTCACCCCTTATTCGTTTCGCGGTTTGCTGGATGGCACGAAAATCGGCGTTTAGAACTTTACATACTCAAGGGTTTGGTCGACATACTGAAGAAGAAATTTATGCAAAAGGGCANCAAGATATAGATGTGTTAGCGGTTATTCTGGGTGAAAATAATTACATACTAGGTCACCAGGCGAGTTCATACGATGCTATCGTATATGGTTTTTTAGCGAATGTGTTATATCCTCCGTTTCAAACTAGCTTGAGCAGTACTTTAAAGAAGCATGCAAACTTGATTGCCTATTGCGAGCGGATCAAGTCTGCGTATTTTGCGGAAATTCAGTAGGGTTAAACCTGACTAGGGCTGAAACCTGACGGGCTATACAGCCATATCTTTCAATTTCTTTAAAGGGCGAATCTTAACCACGTTGCGCGCGGGTTTCGCTTTAAATACGGTCTCTTCGCCAGTGAATGGATTGATACCTTTACGAGATTTGGTGGCAGGTTTTCGAACCACTGTGACTTTAAGAAGACCGGGAAGGGTAAACATGCCCGCACCACGTTTAACCACATGACGTTCGATGACCACACCCAACTCGTCAAAAACCGCTTGTACTTGTTTTTTACTCAGCTCGGTGTTGTCCGCGATTTCAGTTAAGATTGCTGTTTTACTCATAGGGTCTTTTATGGCGGTTATTTTACGGGCCGGAGGTGCTGCCTTTTTAACTACTTTTTTAACTGCCTTTTTCACTGGTTTTTTCTTAGCGGCCATATGTAATTCCTTTAAGTCTCTATTGCTAAAAATATTCAATTGAATATTTGTTGGTTAAAAAAATTTATAAAGTGGGATGCTAGTAATCGCTTGAAGAAGAAGTACCGATTACTAATTTATAAAGTATCGATTTAATTTCAATCCTCAGGAAGTGATATTAGCCTGTATTTATAGTGTGAGAAGCGATTTTTTTAAAAAAAACGAAAAAAACTGGTTTTTCTAAAGATGAAATAGGGAATCGGCGTCTATTTGCCTTATTTTAAGGTCTATTTACAGCATCACCATTGGTGATGATTAAAGAATATTCATGTTTGGCGATTGCCATACTCTCTAATCGCATTATTGAAAACGCCGACCCATTTTTCACTAAATTGAGTACCCGCGCATTTATTAATTTCCAAAATGGCACGGACAAAGGGACGTTTCATCTGTGTTACGTGCGCGCGTTCATGGGTTCGTGCATCAAAAGTATCGACAATAGCAATAATTTTTGCACCGACACAGATCTCTAGAGAAGTGAGTCCTTTAGGATAACCCCCACCATCAACACGCTCGTGATGTTGCAGTACCATTTCGGCGGCGTCATCCCAGCGTTGCATGCGGCGTAAAAGATCATAACCAGTGCGTGGGTGCGAGTGTATGATTCGCAGCTCGGCACTGGTAAGCTTGCCAGCTTTATGCAAAACATTGAGGGGCAAAAAAGCCATACCTATATCATGCATCAGAATCGCTGCAGAGAGCTGCATTGGGTCTACGGATGAGCGTCCACTTTCATTCATGGTTAATGCAATATCTAACATGCGGGCTGTGCGACCGGACCAATACTGGGAGCGTGACTCCAGAGGTTCTACGATGCTTTGGAAAAGTTTAAAATCTTTGTCATGCTCCATGTCATGTTGCTTTAATACTTTTATCAACTTTGATTCAGCTGATGGGATATTCTTTGTTGCAGTTTTGCGTTGATCTATGACCGGGAGTTTGGTTTTTGGATCAAGTAACAAGATCGCGTCACGAATGCTTTGATTAGTTTGATTCGGTTTAACAGTGACAATCTTTTTTATTGCTTTGCAAATGAGCCCCACTCGTTTGGCACTTAGCGGAAGTTGCGTACCATCAATACGGGCTTGGACGGAAATTTTTGTGACATCCAGTGCTAGCAATATCACATCACTTAGGTTGGCGTCATAGTGTAGGCGCTGGGTTCTAATCGCATCAAGAACATCTTCTACACCTTGCAGAATGGGGGATATTTCCCTCATATTAACGTAGATTAAATTGCCCTTAATCGTGTGCACAGAGCGAAACAAGTTGTTGAGTAAGGCTTGATCGTCAGGACTGTGCTCCAGTTGTATTAATACATGTTCACAGTGTTGATGAGTCTCGCGAAAATCAACAAAAAAATCCTCCATAATTTCCATGTCGATTCCGTCTGAAGCCCCTTGGGCAGGGGTTGGGACATCGGGCGAATCGCTGTCGGTTGACTGGAAATTGCGGGCAATAGCCATGAGACACATCCTTGCTGTTTGGGGCTTTTTTTCAGTATAGGTACAGATTACGAGACTGTGGGGTGATGGGCTTGGCCCAAGTGGCTATAAATCGTTATAATGTCGCGCTTTGTGGACCATGTAGGTCAAGTATCGCATTAGGTTTGAGGTCGACGGACCCCGAGTGAAATCCGGGTTCTAATTATAAATGTCTAATTATCAATTGCTTATGAAGTTAATGGTACTTTAGGCCCTAATGTAGTTATTAAAGGCACCCTTAATTAGCGGTTGGAGTATTTCGAATGCCAATTTATGAATATCAATGTGAAGAGTGCAGTCATGAGCTTGAAGCATTACAAAAGATGAGTGACGACGCCTTAACGGATTGTCCTAATTGTGGGAAATCGGGGTTGCGTAAGTTAGTGTCCGCCAGTGCTTTTCGGCTAAAGGGCAGCGGCTGGTATGAAACTGATTTTAAGAACGATAAGCAAAAGAATTTGGCTAAAGACGATAAATCATCGAGCGGCGATTCTGCTTCCGATTCATCCTCCGAATCGTCATCCGCAGAAGGTAAGAACAATGCCGCAGGCTCAAGCGCTGACAGCAAGGCGGCTGAAGGCAAATCAACTTCGGATAAGGCCGCAGCGAATAAGGACTCTGGCAGCAAAAGTGCTACAAAATCAGGTTCATCTGACAGTAGCTCTAGCAGTACTAAATCCGGCACCACGAAAACCAGCAGCACCAAAAAAAGTAGTTAGAAATTTCATGGCTCTTGGAGCGAAAGTCTTCTTGAAGTCCTAAACTGAATATTCATCACGTTAGCGTATATAGGTGGAATGCCATGCGAAGCCATTATTGTGGCCAAATAAATGAAACTTTAATCGATCAAACTGTTGAAGTTTGTGGCTGGGTCCACAATCGTCGCGATCACGGTGGCGTAATCTTTTTCGATCTTCGAGATCGTGATGGCATAGTACAGGTTGTTTTTGATCCCGACACCGTTGAGGCCTTCTCGCTGGCGGAACGAGTAAGAGGCGAATTCGTTCTGCAAATCAAAGGCCGCGTGCGGTTTCGACCCGAAGGCACGATGAACCTGGAGATGCCAACGGGTAAGATAGAGATACTGGGCAAAGAGTTAACGGTATTAAATGCCTGCGAAACGCCGCCGTTCCAGCTAGATGAGCATCAACAAGTGGGTGAAGATGTGCGTCTACGGTATCGCTATTTGGATTTAAGGCGCCCGGAGATGTTGGAGCGATTTCGCTTTCGTTCTAAATTGACCTCTGCGGTACGGCGCTTCCTGGATGAAAATGGCTTTATAGATGTTGAAACTCCCATCCTCACCAAGGCAACCCCTGAAGGGGCAAGAGATTATCTAGTGCCCAGTCGTACGCAGCCCGGTAGCTTTTTCGCCTTGCCCCAGTCACCCCAGTTGTTCAAGCAGCTTTTGATGGTCTCTGGTTTTGATCGTTATTATCAGATTGCAAAGTGTTTTCGTGACGAAGACTTACGTGCAGATCGCCAGCCAGAATTCACGCAAATTGATATTGAAGCCTCTTTTGTAAATGAAGAGGAGATCATGGAGTTAACTGAAACCATGATCAAAAAGCTATTTAGTGAACTGATGGATGTAGAGTTACCTGAATTCCCCCGGATGACCTTTGCCGATGCCATGCTGCGATTTGGCAGCGACAAACCGGATTTACGGATTCCCCTAGAGCTGACAGACGTGGGCGATTTGCTTCGAGATGCTAGCTTTAAGATTTTCTCTGCACCTGCCAATGATCCAAAAGGCCGAGTTGCGGCATTGAAAGTACCTGATGGCAATAAGTTAAGCCGTAAAGTAATTGATGGTTATACCCAATACGTGAGTATCTATGGCGCTAAGGGGCTTGCTTACATAAAGGTGAATGACCACACAGCTGGACGTGATGGTTTGCAATCGCCCATAGTGAAAAACATTTCAGATGAAGCATTACAAGCGATTTTAGATCGTACTGGTGCAGTGTCAGGAGATTTGATTTTCTTTGGCGCGGATAAGACTAAAATCGTCAATGAGGCGTTAGGGGCGCTCCGGGTTAAAGTGGGTCAAGACATGGGGTTGGTGAAAGCAGGCTGGGCACCCTTATGGGTTGTTGAGTTCCCCATGTTTGAGGAGCTGGACGGGGGTGGGTGGCACCGTGCAGGTTGCCATGCTGGTCTTCGTAAACTCTTGTGAGCTGTACGCTGAAGAATGCGCCTTTTTCACTTTCGTTTTTCCAGATGGTTGCCGAGAGGCTTCCGTCTCTTAAGGTTTCGATTGGTTTTGCCATTGGATACTCCTTTTGTTGGCGGTTTGTATACCTGACAAAGGGCGTGGCTCAAGCGAGGAGCGCAAGGGTTTGGTGCGGGCAGGAGTGAAACGACAACACGGGCCCTAGCGCTTTGAGTGGCTATGCCATTCTCAGGGAAACATTCAATCCGCTAAGAAAAAGGAGTGCGAGGGGAGCGAGAAAACAGTTAGGGGAAGGCGTTCAAGCGATTTGGCAAGCAGAACCAAAAAGCCAACGATGCGTACTATTATGAAAGTATGGAGCATATTTTTTATGAAAACGGGGAGCAGTATGGAATTCGTGCATTCCAACCCAATAATCTGTCAGAGGTATTTTGTGTCTTTGGGAAGAATCGGCGGCAAAGTGGTTTTTACACCATATTCGACTGGGGACATGCGGAGGACAGAAGCGTCCTTCGCAGAGAAGTTTTCGCTCTTATTGAGCAAGATTTTCGGCAAGGCATAGGCCGAATTTAGGCGACGAATTTGCAACGAAACAAGGGCCCACCGAAATAGACTTCGGCAATTGAGAGGGATTGGTGCCGTTTGTCACGAGGGAGAAAGAGTTGCTGCTTCAGCTATTACGGCTTCCGACCTTCTCCTCTCTTGGTAGGACCAATCGGATATTCCACAGTTTTCCAAACATCCAACTAGCAAAGAAACAAAGCACAGCTAGGCCAATATCTGCGAGAGCAACGTGCCCCGTAGGAAAGGCTACATCCACCAGGGGACAAAATTGCCCTAACATTCCGGCCGATGGCCACATCGTAATACATGCACCAACACAACAAACAGAAACTGTTCCTACGGTGAGGCCAAAAGACCGGGTTGAAAATTGAACAACCTGAGACGGTATCGCTAGGACGACAACAACAGCGCCCGATATCGCATTGGCCTCAGCGATAGGAGCTCTGGCTTCAG
>JAESQG010000251.1 GCA_016765265.1 Pseudomonadales bacterium
AAAAAAGTAGTTAAGAAAAAGGTAGCTTCTAAAAAGGTAGCTCCTAAAAAGGTAGCTAAGAAAAAGTAGTTTGACCCTTTTTTGAAAGTACTTTCAAAAAAAGCCCCGGAAATTCCTTTCGGGGCTTTTTTTTGGCTGAAAGAAACCATCGGTGTCCCAAAAATCTCGGTTAGATCGCCGTTTTCTTTGAAATTGATTGTAGTATCGTTGAAAGACGGTAAATAATGAGTCATATATTACCCGTTATGGTAAAAAAAATGACTAGTTTGGTTTTTTATAACGAACACTTAATATGTAGTAAGAACTTTTAACGGATAAATATAATTTTTTCAGATCTAATGTTTATAAATACCAATAGAATACTCGTCATGAAGTAATCAAAATCGATGATCAGGCTATTTTGTCCCAAATTGAACAGAAGTTACGTCGCGCCCGACTGAATGTGGATACTAGGAAATACTAGCTCCCTGTATAAACCGGTTTATCCCGCAAAACAATTCAAAATACAGCAGCTGACAATGTCTATTCAACGAAAACATTGATTCAACGAAAAGATCGGTTCAGCGAAAAGATCGGTTCAGCGAAAAGATCGATGCGGATATCATGGCGCTTGAATGTTACGCATTATTTGGATTTTCCCCCCTATTGAGAAATATCGAGGTGAGACTTACTCTTATCCATCGTTTATTTAACTTCCCTGTCTTGATGCTAGGTGTTTTTTTAAATTGACGAGCTCTTAAAACATCGGTCATCCAATTCAGTGTCACACTAAATGGTTTTCTATTTTGCGGCTCGAAAGTTTCTGTGTCTCAGTACTTAATTGAACAAAATGGCTTATGTAGTTAGTAATTTTGGAAAGCACCCCAGATATAGTAGTTTTACAAATTTTCGTTAAGAACATTGGGGTCTAGTTAATTGAAGTAAACTGGCAAATAATCTGATACTGAGTTTGATGGCCTTCTGTTATTTAGTCGTTAACTTGCATAGATTTACAATGTGAAAGCGTTAAGAAAATAAGTCCCGTGTGAGATAGATTTGGGATGATTAACTTGATATCGCAGTGATTTGTGTAGATGCTTAATGTTCACGAATAATTAGGCGAGAGAGACAGTTCACATGTGTGGTCGTTTAAATGTAACAGATAGCCCAACCGCTGAGTGGGTTGCAACTTATCTGGGAATCGATTTTTCCACTAAAACCAATGCGGATCTTAGGCCTACTCAGTTAGTGTCAGCCATTACGAAGAGGGGCGTTTTTTTAGAGCAACTTAATCTAACTTGGGGAATAAAGCCTGCTTGGTCCAAAAAACTGCTAATTAACGCACGTGGTGAGACCGTTGCTACGACGAAAACCTTTAAAAATGCTTTCAGTCAACAGCGTTGCATTGTTCCTTGCATGGGTTGGTATGAATGGCGTGATGAAGGTGGATCGCGTAAACAAAAATATTCTTTCACCCCCGAAGATGGTATTCCCTTTTTAATGGGGGGCATTTGGTTTGAGACAGGTGATTTACCGCAACTTGTGACTTTAACCACGTATCCAAATGAGCGCTGCGGTCAAATTCATAATCGTATGCCAGTGCTGATATCGCCTGATAAAACAGATCTCTGGTTCAATGCGTCAGAAAATGAAATTCAGCCCTTGCTTGAGCCAGTGAGTAGTGAATTCATCCGCATTAAAAAAAGCGATTAAAAAAAGATTGATAGGCTTAGAAGGTTGTTTAAATAAATAAGAGTACCCTAAATAGTTTAGTGGCACTTTGTGTCACAGAGTGCAATCTCGTTGACTAATATTAGGTGAATTGATTTATCTTGGACTGTATAAATACATAGTATTTGATGACAAAAGCAGGTGCTAATATGATGTCCTCGTAGCTCATCACATGATCTTTTATCCTGTAGAGCGCGCGATTAGGTCATGGTTTTGAATTTTAGAATTTATAGACTCAAAAAATTACTGTAACAAATTGTGGAGCTTTGACATGGGTGAGCAAAAAACTGAATCTAAGGATACTGTACTTGAACTCGACGCTATTGTAATAGGTGCCGGTTTTTCAGGAATGTACATGCTAAAGCGNCTTCGGGACGAATTNGGTCTAAAGACCCGCGCCTANGAAGCNGGAGATGGCGTTGGAGGNACTTGGTACTGGAATCGATACCCGGGNGCGCGTTGCGANTCTGAGAGTTTTTANTATTGTTATTCGTTTTCNAAAGAGCTATTACAAGAATGGGAATGGAGCAGTAAATATCCCGAACAACCGGAAATCCTAACCTATCTCAATCATGTGGCGGATCGCTTTGATTTAAGAAAAGATATTCAACTGGGAACACGAGTCAAATCAGCTCATTTTAATGAGAAAACTAATCGGTGGGAAATAGAGACTGAAAATGGTGATCGCGCCTCCGCACAATTCCTAATCAGCGGCGTTGGCTGTCTGTCTACAGCTAATGTACCTGACATAAAAGGGCTGGAAAACTTTAAAGGCGATTGGTACCACACGGGGAAGTGGCCCCATGAAGGGGTCGACTTTACGGGTAAACGGGTGGGGTTGATTGGAACAGGCTCTACAGGGATTCAGGCTACACCGGTCATTGCTGCTGAAGCAGATCACCTGACTATATTTCAAAGAACTGCGAATTTTAGTGTTCCTGCCCGGAATGAGCCTCTTACCGCGAAGCTGCAAAAAGATATTAAGGCTAACTACGATGAGGTTTGGGAAAAAGCGCGTAACGGTCACGGTGGGTTTCCTTATACCCCTACTACAAGATCCGCTCTAGAGTTTCCCGAGAACGAGCGCACTGCTATTTACGAAGAGATATGGAAGGAAGGGGGGTTTAAATTTCTGTGGGGCTCCTTTGCGGACATCATGGTAAACAAAGAAGCGAATAACACGGCGGCTGACTTTATTCGGGCAAAAATACGTGAGACGGTAAAAGATCCTGCCACTGCCGAGAAACTGCTGCCCAACGACCACCCTTATGGCGCGAAACGCCCGCCCATTGACACGAACTATTTTGAAACATTTAATCGTGACAACGTAAGTTTAGTGAATATCAAAGAGGCTCCCATCGTTGAGATCACGCCGACGGGCGTATCCACAGAGGATGATGAGTATAAGCTTGATACCATCGTCTTTGCCACGGGTTTTGATGCAATGACAGGCACATTGTTGAAGATTGACATACGAGGGCGTGATGGACAGACTTTGGCTGACAAATGGGAAGAGGGGCCTAAAACCTATCTCGGATTGCAGGTGGCGGGCTTCCCCAATTTCTTTACTGTTTCAGGGCCTGGCAGTCCCTCAGTATTAAGCAATATGCCGGTTACGATTGAGCAGCATGTGGAGTGGATATCCGATTGCATTCAGGCAATGAAGGAGAAGGACCAAATCTGTATCGAAGCGAATCTCGACGCAGAATCTGACTGGGTTACCCACGTTAATCAAATAGCGCAGATGACGCTTTTTTGGGAAGCCAACTCCTGGTACCTCGGCGCTAATATACCGGGTAAACCGAGAATTTTTATGCCCTATGCGGGTGGTCTACCAAACTACTTTGCGCGCTGTGAGGATGTAGTGAACCAAGGGTATGAGGGGTTTAAGTTTAGTGCTTAGTTAAATTTCTAAACCATTGAGTCATTTCACGGTCGAATGGAGGTGTCGGGGGTTAGAGGTTAAATTCAAAAGGTTGCGTGATTATGTGGTTTGGAAAGATGATAGGGGCGGTAGCAGGGTTTAGCTTTGGCGGCCCCTTAGGTGCTGTACTAGGCGCTATTGTAGGGCATACCTTTGATCGTGGCTTGAAGCTAAATGTCAGCCAGGGGGCGTCATGGCGGGGAGATGGCTGGGGGAGACAGCCTCTAGAGGAAAGCGCCGTTTGGCACCAGCATTGTGAAGACAAAGAGCTGCCTGATGGTGATATTCAAGCGGCTTTTTTTAAGGCGACTTTTTTGGTGATGGGGCGAGTGGCCAAAAGTGATGGTCGAGTGTCGGATGAAGAGATTGCGTTGGCTGGATCGTTGATGGATCAGCTAAAACTAAGTCCAAATATGAAAAAGCACGCGATAGATTTGTTCTCCCAGGGAAAGCAAATGGATTTTGATTTAACGTCTATCTTAAATCAATTTCACACTCTCAGCGGGCGCCGTACTACCTTGATTCAAATGTTTATGGAAATTCAATGTCAGGCAGCTTATGCCGATGGTTTCTTGCATGAAACCGAATTGAAGTTAATTAGACAAGTTGCTGAATTATTATATTACCCAAAACGAAATCTGGAGCAAATCCTCCAGCGTTACCGGGCTTTTTACAGTACGCAGCCAGAGGGTGCCGCAACAACTGGCTTTAGTGAATTAGTTCAGTCATACGCACTGCTAGGTGTGGATGAATCAGTCTCTGATGCTGAATTAAAAAAAGCGTATCGTCGGTTAATGAGCCAACATCATCCCGATAAGTTAGTGGCAAAGGGTTTGCCAGAAGAAATGATGGCTTTAGCTACGGAGAAAACCCAACAGATTCGAGCAGCTTATGAGTTGATACGCGAGCGCCGTTCTAATGTACCTAGCTCCTGAGCCACAATGTTACGGGCTAGTTTACAGGTCTGGATTAAGGCTTTAGTTGTTACATTGGTCTGGATTTTTTTGTTTCAAAATGTCTTTTTAACCAACCTTTAATGCGACTGTAGAGTTGTGATTGTTGCCCTCGAAAGTGTAGTGGGGACGATAGTACCAGTCGCTGATATTGCGAGCGCCCTGCTTGCTTTGCCAATTTCGAACGTCGATTTACTTGCGCATAACTTTTATCATTGATGTTGGTGATGTCGAGGAAAGGTCGATCTATATTGACTGCTGATCGGTTTAGTCCAAGATGATTAAATTTAGGCGTGTCCCGTCCACCAATAAAAATAACGGCGTCTATTTTGGATTTTATCGCAGTGGTTTGAGCAGGGTTTGCCGCCAAAAAATGGTTAATCCAAAGGGCAGACAAACCTTCGGCCACCACTACTATTTTACCTGCGGGGGAATTTCGACTTTCTATAAAGTTTAGTGCTTCACTTATTCGATTATGGGTGCGCTCCTCGAAGGGTTGCTCAGGTTCTGCTTCGGCCTCGGCCTCGACGGGAGGAACGGATTGTTGTTTCTTAGCTTCCTTTTTTGCGGTGTCTTCTTTCTTTTTTCGCTTTTTTTTCCTTTTCGATTTTTTGTCTTTTGCGTCTTCTGATTGTTTTGAACTGACTACAGCGACTATTTTTGGTCTGGGTGGAATTTTTGTTTGCGGGAGATAGTCAGGTAACGCTAGCGAAACTGTAGACCAGCCTTCATCAGGCATATCCGTTCTTAGGTAATGTATGATTCCTGGCCAATCAGGGTGGTGTTCATTTTCGGGGAGCAGTAGCAATGTACCTTTGGGCATGAGTGCAATGCTGTCGAGACAAAGTACCAAAAATTGTTTGTTGTCTTGGTCTGGCAACCAGTGTGAGGTAGTGCCATCTGTTAGGTCATTGCTTAGTGCCTCGCTACGCTGCTTTTCAATAAGCTCTGGGGTTAGTTTTAGCGGTAAGATGATCGGTGCCGCGATGACGGCTTTAGGTTCTTCTTTTTTGTTTTTTTTCTTTTTTTTTGCCCAAGCGTCATCCCCATTAAAACCGAAAATAATGACTATGAAGATGGAAATCACGACTATGTTACTTTTTTTTATGAACAACATTGAGATGTGACCTGCTCCGTAATAATCCTACTGGATTTTCTAGTTTAGGATGATTAACTTGAGTATAGAACTATAGTCATAGTCCTAGTTATAGTCACAGGGGGAGGGCGAATGTTGCTTGTTTTCTCGTCCATCAAACCGCTTTTGTGTAGAATGCGCATATCATTTTATTTAGCTAAAAAAGAGTGTTTTAGCATGNCCGCAGGGTGAAATATGGCCAATTTAAAGACTGATTTTCAAATAGCGCCTTCCATTTTGGCAGCAAATTTTGCGTGTCTAGGCGAGGATGTCAGTAAAGTGCTTGATGCCGGTGCAGATATTGTACATTTCGATGTGATGGATAATCACTATGTTCCGAACCTCACCATAGGACCTATGGTGTGTAAAGCCTTACGAAATCACGGGATCACCGCGCCCATTGATGTTCATTTAATGGTGACGCCCGTGGATCACATGATTACTGAGTTTATCGATGCGGGTGCGACTTATATTACCTTTCATCCAGAGGCATCTGATCATATCGATAGAAGTTTGCAATTGATCAAAGATGGCGGTTGTAAAGCGGGCCTGGTATTTAATCCAGCCACGCCGTTGCATTATTTAGATCATGTGCTGGATAAAATGGATATGCTTTTATTAATGTCGGTAAATCCCGGTTTTGGTGGGCAAAAATTTATTAAAGGGACCTTGGATAAGCTTCGGCAGGTACGGCAGATAATCGATGAAAGTGGGTTGCCCATTCGGTTAGAGGTGGA
The DNA here is from genome assembly GCA_016765265.1 of Pseudomonadales bacterium. Classification (GTDB taxonomy): domain Bacteria; phylum Pseudomonadota; class Gammaproteobacteria; order Pseudomonadales; family DC-out160; genus DC-out160. The sequence continues at coordinate 6,460 of JAESQG010000251.1, forward strand.
TGGCGGCGTAACGTCGGATAATATCAAGGAGATAGCACAGGCGGGAGCTGATACCTTTGTGTCTGGATCGGCGATCTTTGGGAAGCCGAACTATAAGAAGGTGATTGATGAAATGAGGGCTGCATTGGCTACCGTGTGATTGAGTGCGCTGCCGGTGGTTGATTCGTTGAAAGATCTGATATAGAGTGGCGCCATGACCAACTTAGCCTATCCCCTCACCTTTTCCTCTTCGATATCGATACTGAAGACATCCATGCAGCAATCGCTTTCTTGGCGATGGTAATGCTCGATTTCTGTTTTTAACCTCTAGATCTACCGTTATTTAGCTATTAGCTCTAACTGCAAGTTAATAATTTGTCGTTAGAATTTGTCGTTAGAAAGAGTTGTTATCTATTCTAAACGGATAAACATTAGCGTTTTAATTATTATTTGTACATTAGGGCGAACCTATGTCGGTAAAACATATGTCACTAAAAGATACCTCACAAAAAGGCATGTCACCTGAACAATTCCAATCTTATGTAGATAAAGGCTTCAATCGCATTCCCGTTATGCGAGAGGTTCTCGCAGATTTAGACACTCCTCTAAGTACCTACCTAAAGTTAGCTAATGGACCTTATAGCTACTTATTTGAGTCAGTTCACGGCGGCGAGAAGTGGGGGCGGTATTCCATTATTGGCTTACCTTGTCGTACGATTTTAAAAGTATTTGATCATAAAGTGTTGATTGAAAAAGACGGTCAATTGATAAAAGAAGAGGAGGTCGATGATCCCTTGGCATTTGTGGAGCAGTATCAGAGTGAATTTCGGGTGCCTGAAATGGAAATTCTTCCGCGATTTACCGGGGGGCTGGTGGGTTATTTTGCTTATGATATTGTTAAGTACATTGAAAAAAGGTTAGTGGGTCGGGATAAGCCTGACCCCATTGGATCGCCTGATATATTGTTAATGGTCTCGGAAGATGTGGTGGTGTTTGATAACTTGCGCGGCAGTCTATTTGTCATTACCCATGCTAATCCTGAAGAGAAAGATGCGTTGGCGAAAGCGAATGCACGACTGGAAGAATTGATCTCNACCCTGCAGTCNCCAGCGCCTTGTGCGTTGCCNGTGATNGAGGGNGCTGATAGCGCTGANGTCANGGAGGTAAANGAGTCGGATTTCGTTTCTGGTCTGACTCAAAAGGGTTATGAGGATGCNGTTAATACGATTAAAGAATATATTTTAGCGGGGGATGTGATGCAGGTGGTGCCTTCTCAGCGGATGAGTATTCCCTTCACTGAACCGCCTTTAAACCTTTATCGGGCGTTACGTTATTTGAATCCATCTCCTTATATGTACTGTATGAATCTCGGTGATTTTCACGTGGTGGGTTCATCCCCAGAAATTCTTGCCAGGGTTGAACGCGGTACGGTGACGGTTCGCCCTATAGCGGGGACTCGCAAAAGAGGCGCGACGGAAGAAAGAGATTTGGAGCTTGAACAGGAGCTTATCAATGATCCGAAAGAAATAGCGGAGCATTTGATGTTGATTGATTTGGGGCGCAANGACGTTGGGCGAGTGGCCGAAGTGGGCGAGGTTCATCTCACTCAAAAAATGGCGGTGGAGCGNTACTCTCATGTGATGCACATTGTGTCGAATGTGGAGGGTAAGTTGAAAAAAGGTTTAACCGCGATTGATGTGTTGAGGGCGACATTTCCTGCAGGTACTCTTAGCGGTGCCCCGAAGATCAGAGCAATGGAGATTATCGATGAGCTTGAGCCTGTGAAACGCGGTATTTATGGCGGTGCTATTGGCTATCTTACTTGGCAGGGNGATATGGATACGGCTATTGCAATACGAACNGCGGTGATTAAAGANGAAGTTCTGCATATACAGGCAGGTGGCGGTATCGTCGCGGATTCTGTCCCGTTGCTCGAGTGGAAAGAAACCATGAATAAAGGGCGTGCTATTTTCAAGGCTGTTGCGATGTCGGTGAATGGATTACCTTTGGACTCAACGGCTAGCACAGGTAAGGGGTAAGTGACATGTTACTAATGATCGATAATTATGACTCNTTTACCTATAACGTAGTGCAGTATTTGAGTGAGCTAGGCGCTGATGTGCATGTGGTTCGAAATGATGAGATTAGCGTAGCTGATATCAAAGCTCTTGCGCCGGAGCGCATTGTTATTTCTCCCGGTCCCTGTACACCCAATGAGGCAGGAATTTCATTGGAGGTTATTAAGGAGTACGCGGGTAAGTTACCGTTGCTGGGTATCTGTTTAGGGCATCAAAGTATTGCCCAAGCTTTCGGTGGTAATATCGTCCGCGCTAAACAGGTGATGCACGGTAAAACCTCATTGATACATCATATCAATGCAGGCGTCTTTGAAGGTTTACCCGAAGCTTATACCGCGACACGATATCATTCTCTTGTGGTGGAGCAAGCCAGTATTCCAGCTTGCTTGGAAGTGACTGCTTGGACAGAGACTGTGGACGGGAAATTAGATGAAATTATGGGGATTCGACATCGGCAGTTAGCGGTGGAAGGGGTGCAGTTTCATCCTGAATCAATCTTGACTGAACACGGCCACGATTTGTTAGGTAATTTCCTGAATGGTTAACTATAAAGCCCCTATAATCCTTAGGTTCATGTAATACTGGTAACTTGTTTGAATTAACTTGTATTAAATGACTTGTATTAAATGACTTGTATTAAATGACTTGTATTAAATGACTTGCTCAAATTAAACAGGAGTTGACTGTGGATATACAAACCGCCATTCAGACTGTTATTGATCGCAAAGATCTGACCTCCGAGGAAATGACTCAGGTGATGACCACCATTATGACGGGAGAAGCGACTCCGGCACAAATCGGTGGGTTTTTAGTAGGGTTGCGCATGAAGGGGGAGACCGTTGAAGAGATAGTGGGGGCCGCGACCGTGATGCGAAAGTTGGCCACTGCGGTGGAGGTATCGACAGATTCCCTATCGAGAGAAAACCTCGTTGATACTTGCGGTACCGGTGGTGACGGCATTAATACNTTCAACATTTCCACCGCAAGTGCTTTTGTNGTCGCTGCTGCGGGGGGAGCNGTGGCNAAACATGGNAATCGCTCGGTTTCCAGTAGTTGTGGTAGTGCCGATGTATTGGAAGCTGCTGGGGTAAAGCTTGATCTCAAACCGGAGCAGGTGGCTCGCTGTATAGAAAGTCTAGGTGTTGGGTTTATGTTTGCGCCGATGCATCATAGTGCAATGAAACATGCTATAGGCCCTCGGAAAGAGATGGCAGTGAGAACCATTTTTAATGTACTGGGACCATTGACTAATCCGGCCGGTGCGCCGAATCAAGTTCTCGGTGTTTTTAGCCGAGAACTTGTTAGACCGCTTGCAGAGGTTCTACGAGCTTTAGGTAGCGAGCATGTGTTGGTTGTCCACTCTGCTGATGGTATGGATGAGATCAGTATTGGTAATGAGACTTATGTCGCTGAA
>JAESQG010000252.1 GCA_016765265.1 Pseudomonadales bacterium
GCTCTTCCCTTATTTGTTTCTGGGCTATTATTTTAAGGACTTTATTTTAAGGACTTTGTTTTAAGAATATTGTTTTAAGAATATTGTTTTAAGAATATTGTTTTAAAGGTCATTATTTCCAGATCAGGGAGAAATAGAAAGAGTGGAAAACTTACAGGCCATCCTCAAGGAAGCCTTAGAGACTGTGGCAGAGAGTTCTGATACGCAGAGTCTCGATCAGGTTCGAGTGAAATATCTGGGGAAAAAGGGAGAGATCACTCAACTGCTAAAAGGGTTGGGAAAGCTATCTGCTGATGAACGGCCTCAGGCCGGTGCGACAATTAATGCGGCGAAAGTAGCGGTGCAGGATGCGATTAACGTCAAAAAAGAAGCCTTAGTTCAAGCGGCTTTGGCTGAGCAGTTATCATCAGAGTCCATCGATGTCACCTTGCCCGGACGGGGTGATCAAACGGGGGGATTGCATCCTATTACGCGTACTCTAGAGCGTATAGAATCCTTCTTTTCAAAATTCGGTTTTACCGTGGTGGAAGGTCCTGAAGTAGAAGATGATTACCACAATTTTGAAGCGTTAAATATACCTTCTCATCATCCTGCAAGGGCGATGCACGATACCTTTTATTTCGATGCCACAACATTATTGCGCACTCACACCTCTCCGGTGCAGGTGCGTACCATGGAGCAGGGTGAAGCACCCTTTCGGGTGATATGTCCTGGGCGGGTTTANCGTTGTGATTCTGATTTGACCCATACNCCCATGTTTCACCANGTGGAAGGTCTGTTGGTGGATGAGGATGTGAGCTTTGCGCAGCTCAAGGGATTGATTGAAGAGTTTCTGGTGTACTTTTTTGAAAAAGAATTNGCTGTGCGTTTTCGTCCTTCNTACTTCCCCTTCACTGAACCTTCTGCCGAAGTCGATGTGCAGTGTGTTGCCTGTGAAGGTAAGGGCTGTCGTATCTGTAGTCAAACTGGGTGGTTGGAAGTCTTGGGTTGTGGCATGGTGCACCCCAAAGTGTTTGAGTGTTCNGGTGTCGATGCTGAAAAATATACGGGTTTCGCTTTTGGTTTAGGCGTAGAACGTTTCGCNATGTTGCGATACGGGGTGGGCGATTTGCGATTGTATTTTGAGAATGACATGCGGTTTCTAGAGCAGTTCTAACTTTTATATAGTTCTANNTNTTNTANAGTTTTAACTCTTATACAGTTCTAGATATTCTATAGTTCTAGTTCTTAAAAGTTTAGGCTGTAAGTCATCAGTAGAATTATTTTAATTTTAAAATAGAAATAAAACGGAAAGAGCAAAATGCAATTCAGCGAGCAATGGTTGCGAGAGTGGGTTAACCCTGATGTCANCACAGAAGAATTAGTTGCCCAACTGACAATGGCCGGATTAGAAGTGGATAGTGTCGAGCCCGTTGCTGGTGAGTTTAGCGGGGTGGTAGTGGGTCAGGTAAANGAGAAAATACCGCATCCCGATGCAGACAAGCTTAGCCTTTGTAAGGTTGATGTGAATGGCGGTGAACTGCTAGACATAGTCTGTGGAGCACCTAATGTGAGAGAGGGATTGAAAATTCCTGTCGCCGTTGTAGGTGCGGTATTACCCGGCGATTTTAAAATAAAGAAAGCAAAATTAAGAGGGCAACCCTCCATCGGGATGCTTTGCTCTGAGTCCGAATTGGGTTTATCAGATAACGCTGAGGGTTTAATGGAGTTAGCTGACGAGGCACCAGTTGGAGTCGATTTTCGTCAGTTTCTTGGCTTAGATGATCAGATGATAGAGGTTGATCTCACCCCTAATCGCAGCGACTGCTTNNGTATNGNNGGTATAGCNCGNGAAGTGGGGGTGCTTTATCGNGAGACCGTAAATGTCGTCGCAATAGAGCCGGTCAAGGCAAGNATAGACGACACATTCCCNGTGGAGGTTGCAGCGGCCGAGCAGTGCGGACGATATGTAGGNCGGGTTATTCGACAGATANATATTACAGCAACAACCCCTTTGTGGATGGTAGAAAAGCTACGCCGTAGCGGTATTCGCTCCATTGATCCAGTGGTTGACGTTACCAACTACGTGATGTTGGAACAGGGTCAGCCAATGCACGCTTTCGACTTGAATCAGTTAGATGGTGGGATTTGTGTCCGCCTAGCCAACGATANAGAAAAATTGATTTTATTGGATGGTCAAGAAATTGAGCTTAAGCAAGACACGCTCCTCATTGCGGACCAAAAACGAGCCTTGGCTATTGCCGGAGTGATGGGAGGTGCTGAATCTGGAGTGACTCCAGAGACAACGGATTTATTCTTAGAAAGCGCTTACTTCGAACCCATTGCCATTGCGGGCAAAGCACGGTCCTATGGTTTACACACAGACTCCTCTCACCGATTTGAAAGGGGAGTGGACTTTGAGCTGCAAGCTCTCGCTATGGAACGTGCTACCGAGTTATTGTTAGATATTGTTGGTGGCCAAGCAGGCCCCCTTATTGATATTACTAACGATGCGTTTTTACCGACAAAGAAGCCNATANAATTACGAGAAGANCGAGTGACNCGNCTACTGGGTTTCAGTATTCCTCCGGAGGAAGTGACCGACATCTTAACTCGTCTTGGTATGAATGTGACTGCAAAAGAGGGGCATTGGATTGTGATTGCCCCCTCCTATCGATTCGACGTAGAGCTGGAGGTGGATTTAATTGAAGAGTTAGGGCGCATCTATGGTTATAACAATTTGCCCACAGTGATACCTACGCTCAACTATTCCCAGGACCATGAGCCCGAGGTGCACGTGGGTTTACCTCGTATTCGGCATTTATTAGTTGATCTAGGGTATCAAGAGGCCATCAGCTATAGCTTTGTCGATCCCGTGCTATTAAAAAAGTTAGACCCAGGCTATGAGCCTTTGGCCTTAGCAAACCCCATATCAGCGGATATGTCCGTCATGCGTACAACGCTGTGGGCCGGACTAATTAAAGCCGCCCAGTATAATCAAGCAAGACAACAACAGCGATTGCAGCTATTTGAAACAGGTTTACGGTTTATCCCCAAAGAGTCCGGATTATCTCAAGAACGAGTGCTCGCCGGTTTAGTTGTGGGTTCCGCATTACACGAAAGTTGGTCGAACGATAAACGGGTATTTGATTTCTTTGATGTAAAAGGCCATTTGGAAACAGTGCTCAACATTGATGGAGCAGCCACGCCTTTCAATTTTACCTCTGGCCACCATTCTGCTCTTCACCCAGGACAAACCGCTTCAATATCCAAAGGTACCGATGAAATTGGTCTGATTGGCGCACTGCACCCCTCGCTACAACAGGAATTAGGCATAAACGGAACTGTTTATTTGTTCGAACTGCAACTGTCTGCAATACTGGAAGGGCAATTACCCCAGTATCAAGAGCTATCAAAGTTTCCAGAAATGAGGCGAGATATCGCCATAGTCGTCGATGAATCGACAACTTCTAGAGAAATCACGGCAAAGGTACAGAAAGAGGGCGGCGAAAGCCTGAAAAGCGTCAATATTTTCGATGTTTATCAAGGGAATACCATTGCAGCTGGTAAGAAGAGTTTGGCATTAGCCTTGACCTTCCAGCATCCATCACGCACTCTTAAAGATAGTGAGGTTAGCGAGACCATCGATGGTGTTGTATCTTCACTAAAACAAGAGTTTAAAGCGATTTTGAGGGACTAGCGTATGACCGCTCTCACAAAAGCTGATTTGGCTGAAAAGTTGTTTCAGGAACTTGGCTTAAACAAACGTGAAGCAAAGGAAGTAGTCGAACTCTTCTTTGAAGAAATTCGGGCTTCACTTGAAAATAACGAACACGTTAAGCTTTCGGGCTTTGGTAATTTTGACTTGAGAAATAAAAGTCAGCGCCCTGGGCGAAATCCTAAGACGGGTGAAGAAATACCTATAACTGCCCGTCGTGTTGTCACCTTCCGGCCAGGCCAGAAGCTAAAACAACGAGTCGAAGCTTATGCTGGAACCCAGCAATAACGATGAACTCCCCGTCATTCCAGGGAAACGCTACTTTACCATCGGTGAAGTCAGTGAGCTGTGTGCAGTAAAACCCCATGTTCTTCGTTATTGGGAGCAAGAGTTCTCCCAATTAAAACCGATAAAGCGTCGAGGTAATCGTCGCTACTACCAACGTCAAGACGTAATCATGATCCGCCAAATTCGCAACTTGCTCTATGACCAAGGTTATACCATTGGTGGTGCCAGGCAGAACATGGAGGGCGAGATTGGTAGAGATGATTCAAACAAGTCTAACCAACTAATAAGACAGATGGTTATGGAGTTAGAGGCTGTATTGACTGTACTAAAAGAGTAGAACCAAGATAATAAACGTAAATCCTAAAATCCTGGCAGTTTTTCGTTTCATATCAAATTCAATTCCGGTATCATCCTGGCCTCTTCGGTAATTGGTTAGTTGTAGATCGTGTCTACAGACAAGTCAGTTATACCTGAATACCCACCGAAGTTTCGGGGCGTAGCGCAGCTTGGTAGCGCACCACACTGGGGGTGTGGTGGTCGGAGGTTCAAATCCTCTCGTCCCGACCAATAACTCCTAAAATACCATCTCTTTATACCATCACATACATTATGTTTACTTTATGGCATATTCAAAAGTAGCCACATGGTAGCCTGTTCTGTGCATTTTCTTAATTTTAAGCTGCTACCAGAAATTGATAGAGCCCACGACAGTGTTTGTTCCATCGATAATTCTCGAGTGAAATTACTTCGCTGTTAATTAGATGCAGCCAAAGCCTTTTGTTTCGGTGTTTTCATTTCTAAAGATGAATGCTCCCGAGTTTCATTGTAGTATTCTTGGAATTGATTTAGTTCATTCTGTAAATCATGTGCATTGAAAAATAAAATGTGGTCTAGAAACTCTCGTCGTGTACTGCCAATGACCCGTTCTATAAACGGGTGAGCAATACCTGTCAACTACAACTGATAGGAAGCATTCGCAACAAATATTCAGTGTAATCCATCCTTTTCACCCTGTGCTGGGGATTAATTCTAAGGCGATGATATCATGAGGATTGGTCGAAATCGAATTTTCATGCTAAACCAAGGTTATGGAATCATTTAGAACCAAAA
>JAESQG010000253.1 GCA_016765265.1 Pseudomonadales bacterium
GGACAACAAAAAAACGTTGCCCACAGCTCACCCACACTCTTGAGCCTATCTCCCACAGGGTGCACAGGTTCAGATTACAAGTTTATATGAAATCATGAAAATACTGTCTCGACAAAGGGGTCCACTTCACTAAGCGTCCCATAGGCGTTTTTCCTTTAAAAACCTCGATGTATTTTTCAGGCATGGTCATTGCGAGAGGTGTCTCAATAATGCCAGGGTGAACGGAATTTATTCTTATGTTTTTAGTTGCATATTCAAGGGCAGCGGCCTTTGTCATCAAACGTACCGCACCTTTACTAGCGTGATAAGCGATCATGCCAACACTACCGATAATACCGTATACCGAAGAAATATTAACAATCGACCCTCCACCTGCTTTGAGCATCTCAGGAATAGAGACTTTCATTCCTAGCCAAACGCCAGTCTGATTAACTGCACAGCACTTATCCCAGCCTTCTACTGTTTCCGACTCAGTATCTTTGCCACTACCTATGCCCGCGTTATTAATCAGGCTAGTAACCTTGCCGTAGCGGCTTACTGCGGCTGTGACGATATTATTCCAGCTTTCCTCCTTGCTCACGTCTAAGGGTATAAATACCGAATCACCGCCCTCCTGATTGATTGTATCAACTAAATCCTGCCCCATTTCTTCCTGTAAATCACCGATAATAACTTTCGCCCCTTCTCTGGCAAAAATCTCTGCATGAGCGGCACCGATGCCACTCGCTCCACCTGAGATCACGACCACTTTATCGTTAAGTCTGCCTGACATATTGTTCTCCTAGTTTTTTGTAATGAATTAATTATGTAATTGCGCTTTAGTTGTTTGATTATTTATTTAAAGAAGTATTAAAGTGGCTCCTCTCTCTATAGTATTTGAATAATCAGTATTCCAAATCTGATGGCTGAATAAATTTCAATGTCGTCAGATTTGATAAGTTTAACCAGTGGAGATAGGTTCCACTTGAAATAATAAAACGAACCAGGGAAAAATAAAATGAAATTATATAATTCAATGGGCCCTAATCCCCATGTAGTGCGAATGTTCATTAAGGAAATGGAGCTTGATATTGACTCCGAAGAAATTGACCTGATGGGCGCAAAGAATCGGGAAAGCGATTTTCTAAAAATCAATCCAATGGGTCAATTACCGGCGCTTGTAATGGATAGTGGCGACATTCTCGCTGAAATAACGGTTATCTGTGAGTATCTAGATGCTATTACCAAAGATAAAACCTTGATTGGTAAAACACCTGAGGAACAAGCTGAGACTCGAATGTGGGTACGTCGGGTCGATCTCAATATCTGTGAGCCTATGGCAAATGGATTTCGATTTGGTGAGGGGCTTGGTTTATTTAAAGATCGCATTGTGACTATACCGGAAGCGTCAGCGGGACTGAAGAAGATTGCGCAAACGAACCTAAAGTGGTTAGACGAGCAAATGGAAGGAAAAGAGTTTATCGTTGGTAATCGTTTCACACTTGCTGATATCCTGCTATTTTGCTTTTTGACATTTGGTGCGACCATAGGTCAAACGGTTCCTGCTGAACTAAAAAACGTGACAGCGTGGCAGAGTCGTATAGGCGAAAGACCCAGCGCTGGCGCGTGATTGTGCTTCAAGTTAAGCGGTGAGAACACCTTGATTTATAACTTAAATATCTTACTTTAAGTAAGATATTTAAGTTATTGTAATTATTTAACTTTATACAGATAAACAATGTAGGGTTACATGAGTGGTTTTTAAATAAGGCTGTAAGAGGATAGTGCAATAAAACAAAAGGTTACTTTTTACTAAACGGAGATAGAGTGATGGCGGATACTAAAAGTAATGCGAGTCTAAAGGCTGAGCACGGTATTGATGTGGATGCGCTCAGAGCTAAATATGTAGAGGAACGTGATAAGCGTATTAAGCCAGAAGGCTTAGATCAGTATCAGAAAACCGAGGGGGAATTTGCTGCTGTAGCCGTTGACCCTTACATCGAATCCAGCATTAAACGTGAGCCCTTAAAAGACGAAGTGGATGTGGTTATTATCGGTGGCGGTTTTGGTGGTTTGTTAGCGGGTGCGCGACTGCGAGAACAAGGGGTCGAGAATATCCGTATTATTGAAACGGGCGGAGATTTCGGGGGAACTTGGTATTGGAATCGATACCCCGGCGCTCAATGTGATGTTGAATCCTATATTTANTTACCCATGCTTGAAGAAATGGGTTACATGCCCANGGAAAAGTATTCACNCGGGCCTGAGATTTTAAAGCACGCTCAAGCCATAGGGAAGAANTTCGACCTTTACCGAGACGTNTGTTTCCAGACTCAAGTACAAGANCTAACGTGGAACGANAAAAAATCACGTTGGACTATTTGTACTGACCGTGATGATCAAATTAATGCTCGATTTGTTGTCCTATCCAATGGCCCGTTAAATAAACCGAAAATGCCCGGCATCCCAGGAATCTTATCCTACGAAGGCCACACGTTTCACACTAGTCGCTGGGATTATGACTATACCGGTGGCGATTCATCAGGTGGTTTAACTAAGTTAAAAGATAAAAGAGTGGGTATTATTGGCACGGGTGCTACTGCCGTACAGTGCGTCCCTCATCTTGGTGAATGGGCAAAAGAGCTGTATGTATTTCAACGAACGCCTTCCTCCATCGATGTTCGAGANAATCGNCCAACGGATCCAAANTGGGTTGATACACTAGAGCCGGGTTGGCAGAAAAGACGNATGATGAACTTTACCGCCATCGTCAGTGGGGCGGGTGCAAAAGAAGATCTGGTGGCTGATGGTTGGACAGATATATTTCGGAATGTACTAAAAATGGGTCCCACTGAAGGTGGACCACCCATGACTATGGCAGAAATGGAGCAGGCAACGGAAATTGCTGATTTTAAGAAAATGAATCAGGTCCGCGCCAGAGTCAATACCATAGTGAATGATGATGAGACGGCTGAAGCCCTTAAACCCTATTACAGACAGTTTTGTAAGCGACCCTGCTTTCACGATGAATATTTGCAGACATNCGAGCGCTCTGGCGTGACACTGGTGGACACTGCAGGTCAAGGGGTCGAGCGTGTTACTGAAAAAGGAGTAGTTGTAGGAGGAAAAGAGTACGAGATCGATTGTCTTGTATTCGCAACGGGGTTTGAGGTGGGAACCAATTATACCAGTCAGTGCGGTTACGAAGTTACTGGTAGAGATGGGATCAAATTAAGCGACAAGTGGGTTAATGGTTTTAAAACCTACCACGGTATGCATACTCGGGGATTCCCCAATGCATTGTTTATGGGATTCACCCAGGGAGCATTAACCGCAAACGTGCCACATACGTTGGATGAACAGGCCTTGCACCTAGCCTATATTGTGAAGGAATCCTTAGACCAGAATGTCGCAACTCTGGAAACCACCGCAGAATCAGAAGAGCAATGGTGTACTACCATCGACAGTATGGCGTTTCTTACGGAAAAGTTTTTTNAAGAGTGTACGCCTGGGTACTACAACAATGAGGGTAACCACGATGGTACTGGCAATGGATTTTTGCAAGGTCAGTATGGAGCGGGCCCCATCGCATTTTTTAAGCTGCTAGAGGATTGGCGTAAGGAGAATAAATTAAAAGGGCTTGAACTCGTTACGACGGGATAAATAGNGACGGNTAGTCTAGCTATTTAATTAGTTTGAGCGGCACTTGGCGTGAACATTTCTACTGTTAGGCAATTTGTTTCTCGCCAAGATTGCGGCTNATTAGGCCAAGATTGNGGCTCATTAGATAATCACAGCNTTTCTTTNTTCGCGATGCGGGACACTTTCCAGGGATTCCACTCGTCAGTATAGGAGACCCTAAAAAAGAACTCCATCATATAGGCATAGGTACGCACTACTCGCAAATACATACCATAGTAAAATGGCATTAGGGGGATAAATAAAAATAACTCTAGCATCTTCCAGTTGAGTTTGCCTTTTACCAATACCGCTGNCACAACAAACTGCACGAAATTCGACAGGGTATAGAGCGTGTAATTAATAAAAAAGATGTGGGCAATCCATTCAGAATTAAATACAACAATTTGGACGAGATAAATCCACCATTTAAAATTAAGAATGACATTAAAAAATATATTCTCTGCACTGGCAATAACGTTTGAAACACTAAAGTTTTTTGATGGTTCAAAAATATTGAGATGTTTACGTATTCGAAACCGGATTAACGAACGATCCCAACGATAACGTTGCTTTGCAAGCCTTGAGGCGGTTGTTGGCACATTGGTATAACACACAGCATGGGGTTCATGTACTACCTTGTATCCCAGCTTGCGTATTTTTAGGGTTATATCGCCATCCAGACCGGGGCCAACATCCCAACCGTAAATTCTTTCCAGTACATCCCGCCGAAAGGCTCCATGGGCCCCGGCGATAATTCTTAGCANGCCGAGGGTTGATGCGATGGTGCGTCCAGTAGTNATCGATTTNAAATACTCNATCGCTTGAAGCGTAGGTATGATGCCATCAACGGTATTAGCAACTCTGACGTCGCCACCAACGGCACCGATATTTTCATCCATGAAAAAGGGTGTCAATATCATTTCAACGGCATCCTCCTCCAGATGAGAGTCAGCATCTAAATGGACAATGTATTTACCCTTACTGTAATACAAAGCGGTGTTGGCCGCAGAGGCCTTGCCGCCCCGAACATCGTTGCGAATAAAACGATCTATCTTACCCTCCACTTCGAGCTGTCGACAAATCTCTTTCGTGTTGTCGTCGGAGCCATCATCTACAACGACCAACTCATAGTGTTGGTAGCTTTGTTGGTTGAGCGATTCTACAAGTTTGGGGATGTGTTTGCCTTCATTTTTTCCAGGTACAATCACCGACACCAGAGGGCGCTCACGAAAGAG
>JAESQG010000254.1:0-3728 GCA_016765265.1 Pseudomonadales bacterium
GTTCTAAATGATTCCATAACCTTGGTTTAGCATGAAAATTCGATTTCGACCAATCCTCATGATATCATCGCCTAGAATTAATCCCCAGCACAGAAGTAAACTGTTAATAATTCGTCTAAATTAGGAATCCGCACACTACAGGTTCTATCGCTCCAGTTCATATTCTTCTTCAGCTTTAATTTCAAACGTTTCTTTATCCTTTATGTCATTTATCTTAACAATGAATTTTTCTACCTTATCTGAAAGTTCGGGTGGTAGATCTTTATTTAAATAACTTGAAAGCTCTTTAATTACATTGCCTGCTAAATTGGCTTTTTCTTTAGCGTTTATACCGTAATATTGTTCTTTGATTTCGTGTAGCGATTCAATGGCTACAAAAACGGTAGAATTTCGCTTCAACTCATTTTTATCGGCCAATTTCACATATTCACTTAATGACCATTCCCGTTCATCTTCTCTTAAAGATGAAATTGTTCTCTCTCTCCGCAATATCTCTAAATGCTCTTTCCTGCCCTCTATTATATTCAGAGCTTAATTCATCATCAGTTTTAAACGAATCCGAGTATTCATAATCATTATAACCTATGGTCGCCATGTCATGCCTGGAACTTATAAATCCTGATGGTTGCCCTGTGACGTTTTCCACTGCGATATCTATTCTTATTTTTCCAACAGCTACGATACTTTCTAGCCTAGACTTCGATCCACGCTGCTCATGCTCTCTGTAGCTCACAGACTTTTCATAATTTAAATACATTTTCTCTAAATCACCATCGATTAATTTCGCTAAATCCTTATACTCACGCTTTCCATATTCGTAATTATCTTCAACAATTTTTCTAAAATCACTTCCGTCACTAATTTTATTAAACACCGCTTCATTCCCGAGAATCTTAATCCTCCTTTTTTGCTGATATTTCAAACTCCTAATGTCCTCGATCTGATCCATTATAGCGTCAGTATATTTTGGTTCTTCCATGATTTTATCCCTCTAGTCACTCATTAATTCACAGCAACTCATCTAATGCCGCATCTAAATCCGCTTCGCTCAACTCCATTTCAGGATACCCTGAGTAGGAACTATTATTTCCTTCTTCCGCTGCTCCCTTTCTAGCAAGCGCCTCCCTTTTAGCTTTTGCTTTCTTCGCTTTAAGTTCTAAATCTGACCGCCTGCTGTCTTCGAATTCTTTTTGAATGTCAGCGTAAAACGCCTCTAAATCAAGCTTTTTTACTTCGCTAGGTTCAATATTAGACCTATCCAACATTTCCTTTACTTTATAATAAGCGATTTTTTTGGCTAATATTGGTGGGTTAGCTTCAACGAGAACAAGTGTTTGTTTTGCTTTTAGCTGCATGACTTCGTGAGGCTGCATAAGTTCCTTTTTTTGATAGCTTACGCTCATCGATCCACCGCCTTTACCACCGGCTAACGGCGTCGTTTTTGAGACGCTTCTTACCGTCTTGTAACCAAGCATTCCTGAGACTTCTCTAGCGGTTTCGAAATCGTTTTGGGCCGAGACATATTTTATCTTGCAGCTTTGCATAAACGTTTTTGCTCCGGCTCGCCCGTATTCTCCTTCAAGTTGTGAAACTCCCTGTATTATTATGAGTAACCGCATGTGGTAGCCGCGAAGATAAGCAACCCCTTTTTCTATAATCCCAACCCTGCCGAGACTCGCAAATTCGTCGAACAGTCCTAGTACTTGATAGGGCTCATCCTCTCCGGGTTCCTTCTCTGTCATTTCCCGAATGACTTGCTGAAAAAACATATTAAGAATCGGCGAAAGTCTTGCTAAATTACCAGGGCTTACCCCAACATAAATACTCATTTTCTCCTTTCTAAGATTCCTTATATCAAAATCGGTTTCGCTTGTTGCAGCATCGATTACCGGGTTTTCAAAAAGTTCTAGGCTACTCATGAGCGTTGTTAAAACACTTGAAGCTTCTTTTGTCGCTTTCTGACAAAAAGCGTTAAACGCTCGAACCGAAATAGGGTCAATCTCTGCAAATGTACTTATTACGGACTGCAATTTATCTTTTAGATCATTTGAGCTTCTAACGTACCGAAGTATCTTACCGAATGTTGTCGACCCTTTTAAATCTATGAGCAGCAACACAAGTCCTACAAGCAAGGTTCTTGCTTCCGGTTGCCATACCTCACCCTTGTCATTTTCTGGCGGCAGTAACGTTGCCGATACTTTCTGAGCCTCATCAATTCTTTGTATTTTGCACGAAGGTATAAATGTGAGTGGATTAAACCGCGCCGTATTTCCATCCTTGTCTGCTGGTGCCCACAGGAAAATATTTTGACCATGGCTTTCTCTAAAGCCTGACGTTTTCTTATAGGCCTCTAGCTTCACATCAAGTACGACGACTGAATCAGGCCAATTTAGTAAATTAGGAATCGTTAAACCCGTAGATTTACCGGAACCCGGAGGGCAGTAACAAAGTACGTGCTCATTGCCATCAACGATCAAGTATTTACCGTTTTTTTTACCTACAATAATTCCGCTGTCTGCCCGAAGACCTGCTATTTTAATTTCCCTTTCAGAGGCAAAATGCGCGTCACCATGTATCTTTCTAAGCCGGTTCGACTCATAAAGCATCACAGCGGTAATAACGTACGGTATGCTATTAGCGAAAAGCGCCACACCCCATGGAATATCAATGTCATATTTCACGACATCGTATAAAAATAAAGGGTTTTTATACGCATCGAAATACTTAATAAATAATCCTGCAACGATGCTAAACGTGTAGACGTAAAACAATAACAGCGGTATACACAATGCCAATACCTTTAGTACCGTCTCCTTATCATCAAAATTACGCATGAAAAACTGGGCTGATTCTTTGTGTCGTTTTAGTGCGTCGATACTATCCATAGTATTTAATCTCAGTGATGCTTCTATCACCGTTCGCATCACGCTTTAGCTGTACAATCACATCCACTATGCCGGTCACATACTCCGTAATTTCATCTCTAGATAGATTGATACCTGCCTGCATCACCATCAGTACTATTTGCGATACCGCCATCTCAGGCGAATCAGCGTGTACTGTTGTCATCGATCCGTCATGGCCGGTATTCATCGCTCGAAGAAGAGAGAACGCTTCCTTTCCCCGAAGCTCTGAAAGCAGGATTCTGTCAGGTCTTAGCCTTAAACAGCACTCTAATAGCTCGGTTGGGCCGACATTCGACAGCCCTTGTTCACCGCGAGAATAAAGAAGCCTTACATTATTTTCCTGGATTGGGTTAACTTCTAGGGCGTCTTCTATAGTGATTATCCGCTCTTGTGGTGACACCTCAGCAAGCAGAGAATTAAGGAAGGTCGTTTTACCAGAACTTGTTCCACCTGAAATAAGTACATTCTTACGGCAACTAATAGCTAATTCCAAGAATTCGTAGAATTTCGACGCACTGTGAAGCTCCCTAAGCGTTTTTTCGGGGCCACCCCTGGTTTTGGTATCACCAATTTCGGCCATATTCTGCCTATAATCGGACAATCTAAGATTGCTAATCACCTGCTTTCGTATTGAAAGTATTACAGTTTCCGGCTGACACGCCGGGGGGATAATGCACTGTATTCTGTAACCATCGGGAAGTGTCGCGGAGAGTAGCGGAGTTTTTTCGTTTATTTCTTGATGCGTATAGGTAGCTGTTAAATCTGCTATTGCTTTTAGTCTTTCAAAATCAAGCCCTGGTAATATTATTTTCTCAGNNNTTA
>JAESQG010000254.1:3734-6665 GCA_016765265.1 Pseudomonadales bacterium
ACTTCGATCCAGGCTTCACCGGGTTGATTAATGCATATTTCAGACACCTCATTTTGATTTAAAATTTCCTTAAGCGGCTTAAGCTCACTATCAAGCGCAATTCTATTCACTGACCTAGCCCTCTTTAAGAACGGTAAAGTCCAGGTCTTGCGCCACAAAAACCATTACTCGCTCGCCTTGGTCCTTATGAATTGAATCTGCAATAGAGATATTATTTTGAAGCGCGTGAACGGATGAAAGCTGAAAGCTATCGCTAATCGCTTGGCGATAGCTGCTCGCTGAATTATTACCATCACTCCCTTCTACGCCGACCGTCGCAGTACCAGCGCCAACAATAGATAACAAAATAGAGGTGCCAAACCGATTCCAAAAATGAGTATTAACCATACCTTTATAACCGCTTCGACCTAAGTTATCCGCACCCGCACTGCCGATATTAATATCAATTCCTTCAGGGGTTAGAAGCCTATTCCAAACAACGAATACCCTGCCCTGCCCTCTCACCACTGCTGAATTATATTCGCCGTTTACTCGACTACCGCGAGGTATCAACGGGATATTCCCTCTAAAGCCGTAAACATCTTTCGTCACAACCCCTCGCACTCTGCCCGGTAGCTGACTATCAATAGCAGTTTCCAGAACTATCGGTATCATCTTTCCTTCAGTCACGGTGTACTCTAAATTTCCACGCCTAACCGCTACCGATGAGTTTGGATTCCTACCAGAAACCTTATTAAAAAATTCATCATTTGGATTAGTAGATCCACCTCTTATTTCTTGATTAAAACCTTGGAGAATTCGTTCTTCGTTTGCATCTAATAACCCCGTATTTTGGTACTGGCCACCGTAAACACTGGCTAGGTCATGCTTGTTACCTGCACTTTTCTCACCGCTACTACTAGTATTAAGAGGTGAATTGAGTTTAAGCACGTCCAAATACGGCTTTGACGGCACACCGTTTCTATCAAAATTAGGCGGTAAGGTTTCCTGCTGAGAAACCCTATAGCTACTATCGGCATAGGTTGGTCTAGTTACCTCCTCACTTGCGTTCCCTGGTCTAGACCTAACCACAGAAGACTTTGCCACCACCACCGGCTTTTCTCCTATTTCATCGTCTACAACTACTTCGGGCTCTTTTGCTCTAGCAATATCAGGTGCCATTTGAATTGCGCGCACCTTTGATATCTTACTTTTTTCCCCTACTGATTCTTGCCATTTCTCAACATCATCATGAGTGAATATCATGCTTGCAGCCGCAATAGTCAGCATTAACACCACGGGCACCACTACCCATTTGTGCCCTTTATTACTAAGCGGTGGTATTGTCCTATCACTATTTTCAGATTCCATTTCCAATACTCCTTACCCTCTACCATGGGGAATAATCAGCGCCATCACTTGCCTTTTTTGCTTTTGACTCTGCAACAAGCTCTCTGGCATTATTTTTAGTCACTGACACCACGTCATTGCCATGTCTCAACGTAAAATTACTAAGCACCTGTTCAATGACAATATAATCACCCTCCATACGAACGTTTACTACACCTTCGTTCCGCTCTCTGTCCACTGCGTAAACTGAAGGTACTGGAGCATGTTTGGCTATTTTTAGGTAAGTAAACTGCCCGTTATCAAATGCCACTATCGGTGCGATGTGTTTATCGCCTGAAAAATAGTAGTGAAAACTTAGCTCTGTCGGGTCAAAAAACCGCGTCTCTTCTTCGCACTCTAAAGCCAATCTTTTAATGGTCCTAGCGTGCCGCTCTACTGCCCTTTTCGTTTCATCTTCCGGGTAATTAAATTCAAGATAATAATTAAGTCTCTTATCATCTACCCCGTAACCGTTTGGATCACGAGCCTTTAATGCAAAAAGATATTGTCTTCTGTTGGTAAATATCGTCACATTGGTATCCCCATGTTTGATTTTTGGTTTAAGTGTTAAAAACCTACCCGTGGGCACAAAATCCCAACCGGCCAGAAAACCAGCTTGATGATCGGTATAAACCTCGCCTTCGGCGAACTCTATGGTTGTCGAAATACCGGTATGCGCTGTTACGCTGTACACTTGCCCCTTTTGATACGTTAATACCTTCGATCTTGCATCTGCCACTCCTTCAATCGGGCTTTGGGCTGCTTGGGCGGTTGCAATACCTAGTAAAAGAAACAGTAGGGGAATGAGGGGTTTATTCATTTTTTTTAACGCTCCCATGTAGGTGACGATTCGGTTGTGATTGTGTATTTTGAAACGTGAAAGCCAACTAGGTTTTTCCGTCGATATTCCTCTTTATCTGGTACGGCATCTGGCGTAAATTCGTAGCCTAAAATGACAGAAAAATGCTTTGTTTCCGGTAGAGCTACCTTCACCTTGTATTTATCAGTCGTTGAAAACCGTACTTGGACTAGGTTTCTTTCTATCCATGAAATCGATTTGATAAACACCTCCCTTTCACCCGGCGTCCTCTCAAAAAATTCGATTACTCCCTTATCTCTGGTCATGTTGCCTACATACGTATTGGCAATATCTTGAGAGGAAAACAACTGCACATCAATGTAGTCAACGTCTAGGCTGCTTTGCTCGAAACGCTCTCTAATATTGATGTAATGCCCGATGAAATATTCTTCTGTTGTATTACTCGGCGTCCAGGTTGTATGGTCGAGTTTATAAACACTACTAATCTCACCTGTCTCGGTGTTTTCCTTTAATAAAAAAGGCACTTTTTCAATCGTGGTCGGCATCGTTGCGACGGTATAGGCTTGAACAGCCAGTGCAGCAATGGCCAAAACTAGAATTAAAAAACTAATGGCTATCCAGCGTTTTTTAGCTCCTTTTTCGGAAAGATATTTGTAACTATTCAGCGCATTCCCCCGTCAAATCGAGTTCTCTCTGAATAAACTCGGGCCATTTCCCTGCAAACAAGCACTCTAGGGCCTCAC
>JAESQG010000255.1 GCA_016765265.1 Pseudomonadales bacterium
TTCCAGAGCACCGGGTCGAGTATTCGTAACAAAGATATCAGCATCTCGAATCATTCGCTTTAAAGCTTCCAACCCTTCTGGTCTTGTAATATCTAACGCAATGGCGCGTTTCCCCCTGTTATCCAAGTCAAACAAAGGATTACCGAGATCCTCGTTTTTAGTTGGTGTAGGAAAGGCACGCCAAGGATCACCTTTAGGCGACTCTACTTTGATGACGTCAGCTCCCCAATCTCGCATAATACCGCCAGCTGATGGCGCAGCAACATAAGTCGCCATTTCTATGACTTTTACTCCCTTTAACATGAAGCTTCACTCCCTTTAATTAATAGGTTCAACAACTCAAGGTTCAACAACTCAAGGTTCAATAACTCAAGATTCAATAACGTTCAAGACACAGAAAGGGGCCGGTACACTTTAATAGGATGATAGCTTTTTTGATATTTCGCCTGTCTGGACCAGCGTAATCCGGCAGCGCTACCCCCATCCACTGCTATGGCCTGACCAGTAACAAAAGTGGATCGGTCTCCTGCTAACCAACAAGCCATTTGAGCAATATCATCGGGTTGACCGGTACGCGGTATCGCCTGGGTAATTTTGATGTTTTTCTCTTTTAATGTTTCATCCCTACCTACGGTATTGGTAGACAAAGGCGTCACAATAAAGCCAGGACAAATCGCATTAACTCGGATGTTATTTTCACCCACCTCAAGAGCCACAGTCTTCGTCAGTTGTACCACGGCTGCTTTGGCAACAGAATAAAAATGCGGCGTATGACCACAAACCAACGCAGCAACACTGGCAGTATTGATCAAACTGCCCCCGCCTTGGTTTTTCATTATGGGTATCGCGTGCTTCATACCAAGAAAAACGCCCTTTACCAATACATCCATGGTGATGTCATAGTCTTCTACTGGCGTATCCTCTAGCGGGCCCATTGCACCCCCAAAACCCGCGTTGTTAAAAACGCAATCCAAACGACCCCACTCGGTGCCGGCCATTTCAATTGCGGCCTTTACCTGCGCTTCAACGGTGACATCGGTTTTCGCAAACACCGCCGACCCCTTAAGCGAATCAGCCAAGGCCTGGCCTCGCTCTTCCTGCATATCCGCAATGACTACTCTTGCACCTTCTTCAATAAAACGTTTCACAGAAGCTTCGCCAATACCGCTGGCACCTCCTGTGATAACCGCAACTTTACCGTCTAATTCACCCATGATGTTCTCCCTTATGATTGGTTTTGTGGTCAATTGCTAAAGTTGAATCAGATTATCCAATTCGATAGGTAAGTTGCAAGTATTGATGATCGAGTTCTTCCGTTAAACCGGGTACAATTTACTTACCTATCAACTTCTGCCAGTACAATTTCTGCCAGTACAATTTCTGCCAGTACAATTTCTACCAGTACAATTTCTACCAGTACAATAAAATAACTGAATTTCTAAGGCCTATGTAAAAACAGGTTTTGAATTACTAGGAGTATCGTGGAGATATCACTGATCCCTAAAAAGGATATCTATTCAATTATTCCGTTGCTCAGAATTTTGAATGAGACATTGAGCGAAGAATTGTTGCAAACTCGACTAGATGAAATGATTTTACAAGGTTATGAGTGCGTCGGCATCTATGACCGATCTAAACTAATCGGTATATGCGGGCTTTGGGTGGTCACTAAATACTACGTAGGAAAACATATTGAACCTGATAATATGGTATTTCTACCCGAGTACCGATCCAAAGGTCTTGGCAATCAATTAATGGCTTGGATTTATGAATATGGCATATCGAAAGGTTGTGTGGCCAGTGAGTTGAATTGCTATTTACCCAATAAAAAGGGCAATGCCTTCTGGGAAAATGAAGGATATGAAGCGATCGGGTTTCATTACCAAAAAAAACTAAAGTCATGATGGAGCAATCTACTTGAATTACAAGGTCCCGAGTTTTATCGCCATACAAGTTCCTTCGCCATACAAGTTCCTTCGCCATACATCAAGCAATACCTGCAATTGTTATCTGCTAATTAATTCATTGCAAAACCAAGAGGACCGCGCGTCACCGAAAGCGCCAATAGCTCCCCATTTCGTAGGACGTCTACCAAAACGGATTCCCCATATTCTCCCTGGACACTGAGAGTCCGAAGCTCATACAGATGAAAAACCCGTTGGCCGTCGTAGGCAACAATTTTATCCCCTGATTTGATCCCAGCGTTGGCTGCTGGCATATGCGCAAGAACTTCGGTCATGGCAATATTAGTGGCTCTACCCTTAGCCTTCAAATACTGAGCGTAGTTGTCATCTCCTAGATCGGCTCTCAATGGGTTGATATTTTCTAATCCCATCGAATAATCATTATTGGCAATATACATATCTCGTCGATCGTGCCAGGCGTCTATGGCCTGTTGTTTCGTAAATCTATTCTCTTGATCGCTTATCCAGTGCGAGTTTTGATAGTCCAATCCATTTTTTACCCATTGATCAATCAGCTCTGCATGCAATTCGCCAGTGGTAGTTTCACCTTGCCCTGAATTGGGAGAAAAAATATCATCGACGTTAATGTCTTCATAATTAACATCCGGGGCATTTACTTTGCTCTCTACGTGGCCCTCAGTATTATTCTCGGTTTGTTCGACTATGGTTTTCTGTGTAAGGTTTTCAACTTCATCGCTTAATTGAGAAATACTCACCGAGTTTAAATGTATCGTTTCTTCCAATTTCAAATTTCTGAAAATAGAGTTTATATTGCTGATACACAGCAATGTAATTAAACCAACAGCAATATATCGACTAGAATCACTCATATCATCACTCCACCAGTGTTTTATGAAATCATAGATTTTGCGGCGTTATATTCGCTGGCTTCCGGTTTGCTCGCAAAAATGTTGTGTTGGTCCTTGGCCGAAGGGATTAACAATCATATCTAATCCGTTAGTTTTCTGGACCCATTGAACACGAAATCGTTCATTGGTATTCAATTCTGTAAAGTCAGCAAACTGATTTTCGCCATTAAAAACATAATAGGCGTTTGACGATTGCAAACTACCGGTGACGTAAAGCGTGTATTCTCCTGTTCCTATTACCCCCGTAATACTGGGATTAGGCCCTGAACCCCAAGTTATCCCCGATGAGGAAATAATTTCCACATCCATGACCATTTTTCCAATCAATCCCTGTAAATCACAATCGAGAAAGAAACGAGACTGATTACCACTCCCGCTAGCAGTGTCCTCGCTGATATTGTTTTCATTGACACTGTTGTCTGGAATATTGTTGTCTGGGTCCTTGGCAACCTCCCCTCCACTACCACCACCACAAGCTATTAAACCGGACAGCGTGATCAAACAAAAAAAGTAACCTAGTCCTCGCCCGCTTAGATATCTCATATTCGCCTCCTTACGAGTTGTTATTTTGCAGTTGGGAATCAACCTAATTAACCTCAATTACCTACTGTCACCGACATAGGTCAAACAAGCATACTCATCGGCCATTAGACTTTAGGGGTAAACGAAATTAAGAAACAGTAAATTAGGAAAGGAGAATTTGTGTATTATTAGCTATTGATAACTAATAGAATTTCATAGTAACGACCTCTGTACCGTACTGTTTACTCTAAAAGAACATTTTTTTACGCCTACTAACTATTTCCCTTACTCTAAATCCGTTATGCTTCGTTGCATTCCAATTATTCTTTTTGTAAGCTTAACTGGCTAAAAACAATAATAAAAACCTAGGCTAACCCCATGAAATATAATAGTAATAATTATATCCGCACCACTTTAGTTGTTGCCCTTGCCAGTTGCCTGTTGGCCAGTTGCGTGTGGCGAACAAACGATACTGCACCCTCTGTAGCGCGCAAATGGAATGAAGTGCTTCTAGACGCTATTCGTAACGATTACGCAAGACCTACGGTACATGCTAGAAATTTATTTCACATTTCAGCGGCCATGTATGATGCCTGGGCTAGTGTGAGTTCACCTGAAGAACCCTTTTTATTCGGTAAAACCGTTGCTTCTTATACCTGTGCGGCAAACCCCGTACCCACGCCCAGTAATCTGACTGCTTTTCAGGAAGAAGCCATTAGTTTCGCGGCATACCGCATTATCAGGCATAGATTTTCTGGATCACCAGGCGCTGTGGGCATTGCAACAGCGGCAGATAACTTAATGATTGCGCTCGGTTATAACCTAGCAGATGAAAGCATCGATTATTCCCAGGGCTCTGCTGCCGCACTGGGTAATTATATCGCTAGTTGCTATCTTGCTTTTGGTCTTCAAGATGGATCCAACGAGATAAATGATTACGCAAACCTTTTTTATGAGCCCGTAAACCCTAACATTGAACCTGAAAATCCGGGCAATCCGGGCATTATTGATCTGAACCGCTGGCAGGCTATTGCCCTGACTTTATTTATCGATCAAGCGGGTAACCCGATAACAGGCGCACCGGAATTTTTAAGCCCTGAGTGGGGAAGTGTTGTGCCGTTTGCATTAACCGATGCAGATAAGACAATACTATCGACTCCCGATGGTGATTATTCAGTTTATTATGATCCTGGGCAGCCGCCGCAGATCGAAGACCCCACCGCAGCAGGCAAAGAGTTTAACGAATATAAATGGAACTTTGCCTTGGTAGCGGTATGGTCCAGTCATCTTGACCAAAACGACGGTGTCATGATTGACATTTCCCCAGCGAGCATTGGCAATGTACAAACTTTGCCAACCAGTTTCGAAGATTACGATGCCTTTTATAATTTGCTACAAGGTGGTGATGGTGCTACAGGTTATAGCCGTAACCCTAAAACCGGATTGCCGTACAAACAGCAGTTCGTACCCCGAGGGGACTATGGCCGCGTTCTAGCAGAATTTTGGGCAGATGGCCCTGATTCTGAAACACCCCCAGGACATTGGTTTGTGCTTTTGAATAGCGTTAATGACCATCCCGCGTTTCGTAAACGATGGCAGGGCAACGGAGAGATTCTACCTAATCTAGAATGGGACATTAAAAGCTATTTCGCTATGGGTGGAACCATGCACGATGCCGCTGTAGCCGCCTGGGGAATCAAGGGGTATTATGATTATATCCGCCCCGTTTCAGCGATCAGAGCCATGGCTGACCGAGGTCAAAGCTCTGATGACACCTTGGCTTCCTATCATGTAGATGGCATTCCTTTAATAGAAAATCATATTGAATTAGTCACCGCAGGTGACTCATTGGCGGGCACTGATAATGTTAACGTGGGAAAGATTAAAATTCTTTCTTGGAAGGGTCCCGCTTATGTTATCGACCCAGACCTTGATCAAGCAGGTGTGGATTGGATTTTGGCAGAAAATTGGTGGCCCTATCAACGGCCGACATTTGTAACGCCACCCTTTGCGGGCTACATATCGGGACATTCTACCTATTCCCGTGCAGCCGCACTGTTAATGGGTGCCATGACAGGAGACGAGTATTTTCCCGGTGGTAAGAGTGGGTTTGAAGTTAATAAAAATGAATTTCTTGTATTTGAAGAAGGCCCAAGCGTGGATATGACCTTAGAATGGGCCACCTATATCGATGCATCCGATCAATGTAGTCTATCCAGAATTTGGGGCGGTATTCATCCGCCAGCAGATGATATTCCTGGACGCTTAATTGGCGAAAAAATTGGACCCGCGGCTTTTGCTCTTGCCAATAGTTATTTTGAAGGATCAAACTAAGGTGAGGTTACCCACTGACCCCATAGCTCATTGCTATCTAACTATTGCTATCTAACTATTGCTATCTAACTATCGCTACCTAACTACGAGTATCACTTTTACTGATTCATCCACATCAAGAATATCGATGTAGCCCAAACCTTGGGGGGTTTTGCTGACCCACTCTTTCACTTCCCTGGAAGTCTTAAACTCAGTTGGCGGCCCCCCTTTTCCGGTAAAAATCATCCGCGACCAATAGGCTTTCGCCTGAAATAACGATTTATTCACGACCCTATTATAAAAGTCCCTTCTAATGGGCTGATCAAAAGATTGATCCACGGGTGTTACCTCGACGCCCACCAAACTATCTCGTTTACCGAGATAGAGTCTCATTAGCGCATCCTTTTTAACATCAATAATTCCACTACTGGGGTGTACGATGACTGCAATATCGGCCCATACTATCTCATTAGCATAAAGAATACTAAGTAGCATTATGAGGATCATCTTTCTTATAATTAGGATGCTTATTCTTAGGGTTTTAATTTTCATACAAGTTTAAAACACTAAGTCTAAGGCAACACTAACAATATTAGCGCTGTCTTCATCGGGTAATGTCAGAAAAAAACCTTGTGTCCCATTTAATAATTTAATGCGAATGTAATCTATCTTTAAAACGGTATTAAAAGATAATTCGTATTTAGCACCTATAGTCACTGAGTTTTGCTCTGCATTTATACTTGATACACCAATACTGTCCGCGATAGCATAGGTGACATGTGGATGGAGCCGATCTAAAGAATATTGCACCATGACATAACTCCCACTTTGCTCCTGGTTTATGGCAGTATGACTAATCTTACGAATCCCATGTTCCATGACGATATTGANNTTTCCAAAATTTGAGATCAGAACCGATTGCAATAAAATCTAAATCAGCGCCTTCAATTATTTGCGGAGACAAAGCTAAAACACCAAACTGTTGAAATAGCGCCACGCCATTATCAAAAATATCCAATTTAGATACTACATAGCCAACTCTAAAAATATGATTATCTGTGGTCAACATTACATTCACGCCACCACTATCATAAGTAGAAATCGTTGCATCACCACTCAAGCTAAGTAAGGTAGTATCCAATTGCGTATTACCATATACACCCTGTAAATGTAGGTTGTAGTCGCTAACAGGAATATTCATCACAAAGTCCAGTCCATTGAACACGTTTAAAGGAATCAAACCATACACTTCCGTGGGAGGTCGTATCCAGGGATAAGTCAACCCCACTTCTATAAAATCAGAAAACATAAAAATTGGCGTTCTTAGCCTACCTACTTTGAGGTTCGTTGTTTTATTAAAAGAATACTTAGCGTAAATCCAGTCAGCCTGTAACGAATAATTATCAGGATCTCTATCAGCCAATAGCTGTGTAGTAAATACAATTTGATCCGTTAACCTAGCATCAATCTGTAACCCCAACATTGTTTCTCGGCCAAAATCTATATCCTCATTAATTNGGGCCAATCTGTGATAGGGTGTTTCCCTATTACTCTTTGANCCAACCGCTGACATAAACCCACTCAACTTTATATCAGACAACGCGAGCACAGGGGAGCTAGCATGAGAGNCGTTAGGCAACAANACAAGTGTCGCTAAAACCATTATGTAATACTTTTTTATTTCCATGTACCAAATCCTTTGTTAATTTTTATCTAACAACTAGAATCACTTTTACTGAATCGTCCACATCAGCAAGATCTATGTATCCTATTCCCTCTGTATTCTCGCTCACCCATTTTTTTAATTCATTGGAACTTTTGAATGCAGTTGGCGGTGCTCCTCTTCCCGTAAAAATCATGCGCACCCAAAACGCTTTCACCTCAAACATTGATTTATTAACTACCTTGTTATAAAACACTTCTCTAATGAGCTAATCATAGGCGTGACCTCGAGCCCATTCAAACTACTCCGCTTCCCGAGATAGAGTCTCATAAGATGGCGTTTATCGACGGAATCGATTGTACTGCTCGGATGTGCAATGACCGCAATATCTGCCACCACAATCTCGTTGCCAAAAAAAATACTGAGCAACGCGAAGATGACCATTCTATTTTGAATTAATATGTTAATTTTCAGAAAGGCAAATTTCATATTACCTTTGGCCACGGGTATTGGCCTTTATTTTCTCGGAACCCACAAAATAGTAAACAATAATTTCATGCCTAGTTCATTTGTAAGCTGACTTAATTAACATTCTAGCTATAAAGGTCATTATTGGTAGGGCGAAATCATCCTCTTTTGCTCTAACGATGGTAAAAAGGGGTGGCGGGGTTAGTAGGTTGTCAGGTCATCTCCCGCAGAAATCTTTCTTCTCTGCTCGAGATGGCCTTCTTTATCGGGATAATTTTTTTTCGAGGCTGTCTACGACAACAATGCCATCACTGATACTGAAGCCTAATAGATGCGGTATCATTTATTTATTTTTAAAAATAGCCGCAGGGTTTGCTATCATCATGGCATCAATCTTTTCTTGGCTAACCCCGACCTTCGCTAGTGCGGGCAACACATCCTGCGAAATATGACGGTAATTCCAATTCGGTGCAAATTGTTCCATCATCCCCTGGTCTGCAAAAAAATCGATATGACTGCAGGCATCATGAGAAACCACCATCTTGGAAGCATGTCCCCGTTCGCATAGATCGGCGATCACCTGAACACGTTTATCTGTTGGCAAAATGGAATCCAAACCAAACCGATCCNTACCAATATAACTGCCGCGATCAAGAATCGCTTCAAGATAATTAAGGTCTTCTGAATCACCACAATGACCGATCACCACAATGACCGATCACCACAATGACCGATCANNACCCTGGACAAATCAACCCCCGTCTCCTCAAACACATTCTGCTGTTCCAGCCCAGACTCATTGGCCACTGAAGTATGGGTGGAGATGGGAATCCCTGTATTTTTATGAGCGATGGCCGCGGTTTCAAGCAACTTCCGATTCATTGGAGTCACCCCAGGGTGATCNGTGGCACATTTAATAATNCCNGCTTTGGCTGNGCTNCCNTTTATCCCCACNTCNATGTCACCAATCAAATACTCAGCCAANTGNTCCGCNGTCCANCCCGCCATCCAAGGTTCTTCATTCCAATANAAACCNGTAGCNACNATNACATTGACCTCNGACTCCTCCGANACNCGGCGNATAATATCNANATCACGNCCCAAATTTATCGGGGTTAAATCAACAATNGTGGTCACCCCAATTTCTTTNGCCGCTTTTAGAGCCGCTATCGCTTTTGGTATTTCTTTGTCGGCATCAAACCATTCGGTAAANTTCTGTCTCATAGACCAATTTGACACGACGATATGCTCGTGCATCAAACAAAAACCAATCTCGCTAACGGGTATAGGCCCGAGCACTGTTTCTACATTAGACATAAAATAACTCCCTTTAATTGAATAACTAATCTCTATGCCANTTAGGTANCCGCTTTTCGATAAANGCGGCAATGGCCTCTTTATAGTTTTTCTGCTTCGTCATTGATAACAGCAATGCGTCACTTTCAGCAACAGCCTCACCTACCCCTCTATGCAAGTCTTTATAGATTTGGTGCTTGGTAGACGCCAAAGATTCTGGAGAGACCGTGGAGATCAAGTCCTTTGCATAAGACGTCACATAAGCTGTTAAGCCCTGCTTATCATCAAAAATCTGATTAATTAAACCCAAATCATAAGCTTCATCGGTGGTAAATTTTCGGCTCGTCAGCAATAAGTCATTGGCTTTGGTTAAACCCATAAGTCGAGGCAGTAACCAAGACAAGCCATACTCAGCAGGCAAATTTAACTTACCATGGGAACGGCTCATAACACGCCACCACCAAGCCGACACCCGCGGCGGGGCCATTAATCGCTGCTATAATAGGTTTGGCAATACCAAACTGATAGGCAAAGTTTTGTTCAAACTCAGGTAACACGCCATAGCCAGGATTAGCCATCACAGCTGGCGTACCGGGATCATAAATACCTTTTTGAACGTGCCCTTCTAAAGCCTGAGCATCAGCACCGACACAAAAACTATCTTCAGCGCCGGTGACAATAATGACCCCCACATTGTTGTCTTGTTCTGCTTGCAATAAACACCAGCGATATTCAGCGTGCATCCGCCCAGTCCATGCGTTTTTTCGATGGGGACGATTCAAGGTGATCGTCGCAATACCCTCTTCAACATCATAGACAGTCGTTTTTAATTCCATTTTTATTATCCTGAAATCTCGGTGGGATCATGAAAGTCTGTACAGGATCTGTGGCACTGATCAAGGCCAGAGAAAACCATCGCTAGAAGCGAGGCTTAAAACAATTTATGACAATGGGAATTTTAAGACGATAGAAGCCTGGATTCAGGCTTCAGTGGCAGCGGCAGCCATCACATGCGGCCCCAAAATACGCATCAGCGTTGTTTGAATAATTCGCTCCCTCGGCGCTAATTTGTGGGACAAGCCATTGAGAAGACTCATGGCTCGAAAAACGAGGGTTAAATGACTGGGGATTTTAATGTCTTTTACTGAGGGCATCGATTTTTGAATCGCGGCAATATTCTCACCTTTAATAAGCCTTTTTCTTGATTCCCTCTGCATAGGTCCATTCNTATCGCCGAGAAAACTGCCGATCATTTCTTTTAAAATCGCGGGATTGACCGCGATATCGGGCATTTCAATACCGATGGAGCGAGCCGCGGCAAGCGCCCCACTCACCTCTTCATTCATTGCTTTAACCATAAAGGTGGCTAAACCCAGACCAAATCCTTCTGGCAATTCTTTCGTTAAACCAAAGTCCAGCAACCCAACCACATTATTGGGCAATATTAAAAAATTCCCAGGGTGTGGGTCTCCGTGAAAGAAACCCTTATTAAAAATCATCTCTACAAAAAGGAAAGCAATCCTCTCGGCAACTAGCTTTAAGTCTACGCCTTGTTCTTCACAATATTTTATATCAGTGAGCGGCAGTCCTTCTAAATATTCTAATACCAGGATTTTTCGACTGCTTATGTCAGTATAGGCAACGGGTACTCGTACGCGTTCGTCGCCTTCAAACATGGCCCGAATCCGTTCCGTCGATTCGGCCTCTCTACTAAAATTCAATTCTAAGGTTAGAAATTCACGCAGCTCATCGATAAAAATCGATGGATCGAAGGGCAACTGTTTTCCCATNCGNTTTTTNACAACTTGGACAATAATATTCATCGCTCGAAGGTCGGCTTTTACTATTTTATCTATNCCNGGGTACTGTACTTTTATAACGACCTCTGACCCGTCTTTTAATTTAGCTCTGTGGACTTGAGCTAATGAGGCTGCACCTATCGCCTCTTCATCGATTGATGAAAAAACTTGTTTGGTAGGTCGGCCCAACTCCTTTTTTAACTGCTTTTTTATCACGCGGTATTTCCTGGGCGGAACACTGTCATGCAACGCACTCAGTGGCTGGGTGATTTCCTTCGGCATCACATCTGCACGCGCTGAGATGATTTGAGCCATTTTAATGGGAAGACCTTCTAGCTTTACGGCGGTATCATAGAGGCTTTGAGAGGACCTTAAATTGAGCTTCTTCCATTCTTCAACGCTAGGCTTATTATCGCCGGATAAACGCTTAGTCAATTTATTGTATCGATAAACAATGGGGAGAAAGGTAATTAAAATTCGCGAAGATCTGTAGAATACGTTGGATTTCAACACTGCATAGACTCCCTATAATAAGGTAGGATCTGAATTCAGTTTTTTTCGCAACCGCTAACACGTCAATGCATCAAGTTTCTAAAAATAAATTAAGAACAAGGAAACTTAAGCGAAAGAACCTTAAACCAAAGCACCTTAAGCCAAAGAACCTTAAGCGTACCTTCATGTCACACAATAGNGCACAAAAGCGTAGAGGGCGAATCTTTCATCACCTTATAATATACGTCAATCCGATAAAAGCACTAACGAATTTGTAACATTGCACAAATGAGAGTTGAGTATATTTTGAGCTTAATCGTGTTTAGTCAGGGCATTAACACCCAAAAACATTCCCTTTCCTTATACAGTTAATCAGATTATTTTCCCCCCAAGTGCGTTGTTGGAACAGTTATTAGCACTTTTATCATAGGCACTTCTTACTGCATACTTCTTACTGCATACTTCAGACAGTTAACTATTCCNATCATAAATATCNAAAAAGAGGTCTATATGAG
The DNA here is from genome assembly GCA_016765265.1 of Pseudomonadales bacterium. Taxonomy (GTDB): domain Bacteria; phylum Pseudomonadota; class Gammaproteobacteria; order Pseudomonadales; family DC-out160; genus DC-out160. Next base: position 11,902 of record JAESQG010000255.1, read on the forward strand.
ATTCATCATCTACGGTGCCGGAGCGGTGGGCGGAACAATCGGGGCACGGTTATTTCAACACGGTTTTGATGTTCTCTTAATCGCCCGGGGACCTCATTATCAAGCTATCGCAGAACGCGGATTGACATTTCAATCACCTGTAGAAGAAGTGTGCCTACCCATAAAAGTAGTGTCTCATCCAAAGGANATCGCGTTTAATGCCTCAGATGTNGTCTTAATGACNGTGAAGGGACAACATATGGCAGATGCGTTGGACCAACTGCGATTAGCGGCGGGTGATGCAATTCCTGTGATCTGTTGCCAAAATGGAGTGGCCAATGAACGGATGGCACTACGGCGATTCAGCTCCGTCTACAGTATGGTGATGATCCTGCCCGCCTCACATATAGAACCTGGCATCGTTCAAACTCAGGCTCAATCTATCACCGGCATTCTCGATGCAGGTGTCTACCCAAAGGGCATTGACGATACCATCACCGAAGTATGCGCAATATTGGAACGATCACAATTTAGCGCAAAACCTAACGCAAATATAATGCCCTGGAAATATGCCAAACTCCTGATGAATTTAAACAATGCAGTTCAAGCCGTTGCAGATGTAGATGAACATTCGAGGGATATTGCAAGATACTTAAGGAACGAAGCCTTAGCTTGTTATAAGAAAGCGAATTTGAACTGCGTCGATGCCAAAGAGATGCGAGAACGCTCCGGGAGTATAATTGATATCGTTCCGGTTAAAGGGCAAACCCGCGGGGGCGGCTCCTCATGGCAAAGTATCGCTCGTAAAGAAGGCACCATTGAAACTGATTTCCTCAACGGTGAAATCGTCCAGTTGGGCCGTCTTCATGGCGTCCCGACACCCGCTAATGAGATAGTGCAAAGACTGGGAAATCAAGCCGCAGCCGAACAGAAAGAAACAGGGTGGATTACGCAGAAAGAAATAAAATCTAAAATCGAGGCACTTATGGCTGAAGCTCTTATGGGCTAAAGCACTTATGGACGATAGAACCTAAGGACGCTTTTGCGGACTAGACAGCGCGAAGAGTTTGAAAGGAACTAGCAACATTCTCCAGTCTATCAATGACGTCTTCTGCGCTGACACCCTCTGGAAGTCCACTCGCCAAACCCAGTATCAAACCAAGCAATGCATTGGTCATAATAAAAGAATCGACGGGAATCATATTTGAATCGGCACTGTTTTTCTTAGAGATTAAGTCCAGGACCATTTCAAATTGCCCCACCAAACGTGCCGCCTTTGGACTCTCAATCAAATGAGGCGTGAACATCATAACCGTCTTTGTCAGTGCCGCCCGATTGATTACCTTATTAACGGCAAATTCAATAAAAGCGCGCAAAGCTAACTTCCTATCTCCGCCAATCCACGAGGGTAATCCTTCATTAAGCATCAGAATTGCTTCGTCAGCCTGTGAATTTAACAAAGAAATTAAAATATCCTCCTTGTCGTCAAAGTAGCCGTAGAGAGTGGCAATGCCTAGTTTTGCCTCCTTCGCAATTTTTGCAGTGGTGGCGTAAGGGTATCCATCACTCTCAATAATACGATTAAGTGCTCGTAAAATACGATTTACCGTCTCTTTTGATCGCTGTTGTTTTGGATTTCTTCTTTTCATTTCAATATCTTATGAAATTAATTAGGAGGTAACATTATATTACTTGAATGCGAATATGATTCTACATTATTATAATTTAACAATCTTAGTGTCAATAGACCCTTTTTTACTTTAACCAAAATCTCCAGGCCTATTATGTTATTAAAAAATCTTTATCAGAGCGGAAATGAAAACTACCCTGAGTGTTATTTCCCAAATTACTGCCGTACAAAAACCCACTTTTCAACTTAATTCTCGTCGTAACAAATCCAGCTAACTACGACAGTAATTTGG
>JAESQG010000256.1 GCA_016765265.1 Pseudomonadales bacterium
GTGCCATTACTACTATCAAAAGTGATCCCGCCTGCCATAATCGATAAAATCGATTCTGCTCTTACTTTGATTCCTGATAATCCCCCAGAGACGGTCACACCGCTAGAATTCCAAAATGGAGTATCCTCTTTAACTAAATAAGCAAATTCCTCATTGATAAGCACAAATATATCCACTCCCTCTGCGCTCTGGCTTAACCTAAAGTCTTGCACTTCTCCAACGGGTACTTTTCGATAAAATAATTTAGTACCCACTTTAATTGATCCCAATACTTTGGCACTAAGCACTATATGCAGACCGGGGCTGCTGAGCTTTAGAGGTGGCGGTGAATCTAGAGAATAAAAACTTCGGCTCTCCTCTCCCTCCCCCACTCTCATGGTGATGTAACTACCACCTACCAAAGTATCCAACGCTTTCACTTCAGTTAGTGCGACACGGGGAGACACTAGCCAAAACTCCGTTCCCTTTCTTAAACTTTTCTCAACTAAAGGATCAATGGCCACTGTTACTTTAATGGGATATCGACCTTTATCCAATTCCACCTTTTGTACCCTGCCCACTACCATTCCTTTATATCTGATCTGCGTTTTTCCCTCGACAATGCCATTGGCCTTCTTGAAATAAATTATGCTTAATAGACCCACATCGGCACTTTCAAAATCTTCAAATAATTGATAGGCGTGGCCATCTGTCGCCGCAGTTTGGTCACCGTTAAATCTCGAAGGAGTGTGAAAAGCGATACCACCCGCCACTATTGCTGATATAGACTCTGTCTGTACTTTAATACCCGATAAGCCGCCAGACACACTAATACCCGACACATTCCAAAACCGAGTTTCAGGTTTGACTAAATGGGCGAACTGCTTTTTGATACGCACATGAATATCAACCCCAGTCTCTCCTTTATTTAATTCATAAGCGTACACCTCACCTACGGGAATTTTGCGATAATAAATCTTACTGCCTTCGGAAATGGAGGATAGACTTTCACTTTGTAATACCACATGCAGGTGGTTAGGGTCATCCAGTTGAGAGCTCCTCTCTAGTCCACTGGATTCATAATCAGCATACAAACGAAAGATATCACCATTTGCTGACGGGGCGAGCGGCTTAGCCGATCCCGTAGCACCATTTACTGGCGTTTCAAAGGAGACGCCGCCAGTGATGATCGATACCATGGATTCCGCTTGTACTTTTATTCCTGAAAAATCGCCGGATACCGAGATACCACTACTGTTCCAGAAGCGGGTATTTTTATTAACTAGTTTGGCATACTGTTTTTTGATACGTAAGTAAACCTGAACACCGTCGCCTTTTTCGTTTAGCTCAAAATTTTTGACTTCGCCTACAGGAATTTTACGATAATACACATTGGTTCCTTCAGCGATAGAATTCAAACTATCCGCATCTAAGCGCAAATGTAAACCGGGTGAAGTGGCATCTAAAGGCGGTGCGGTATTTAAGGCAGAAAATTTCGTCACGCTCTTCCCGCCCCCGGGTTGTACGGCAATATAGTTACCCGAAACTAATGCATCTAATCCCGACACGCCTGACAGTGATATCTGGGGCTGTACCAACCAAAATACCGAACCGCTTTTTAATAAGGGAGTTGCATTTTTTTCAATAGTGGCCTGAACCGTGATGCCTTTTAAGTCTTCGTTTACGGAAATATCTTTCACCACTCCAACGGGTAAGCCTTTGAACATCACTTTGGTGGAGCCCGCTTCTATCCCTTCGCCGCTTTCGAATTGTATGGTGATAACAACGCCGGCATTGGTGATACTTTCATAAAGAATATAGGCTCCAATAAGCACTGCGATTAATGGGATAAACCATATNGGTGAAAAGTAATCTTTTTTCACCAAGACAACATCACCTAGCGCCTCTTCTTGCTCTGGGGTTAGGGGTTCTTTATGCATTTACTTTCCCGTTATTCGACTTTACATGATCATTCTGCCAAATTAATCGCGAGTCAAAACTTTCCGCGGCAAGCATGGTGAAAATCACCACTGCCGCAAAAAAAGTCACGCCAATTTCGGCTTCCACTAGCGCGATATTACCCATATTCACCATAGCCAATAGCACGGCCATTACAAAAATATCTAACATAGACCATCGCCCTATAAACTCTATAAAACGAAACAAGAAAATACGCTGACGTTTGCCTTTCAGCCACTGAAAATGTACTGCTAGCAATAGATACGTCATTGTCGTAATTTTAAACACGGGCACAATAATGCTGGCGATAAAGATCAAGGTAGCAATCAAATAAAACTGATGATCTATCAAACGGAGAATGCCAGTATAGATAGTATCAGCATCTTTATCGCCCAGCTCAGTGACAGAAGTAATGGGATATAAATTGGCTGGGATAAGCAAAATCAAACCTGACATCAAATAGGCCCAGGTCTTTTGTAAACTGTGCTTTTTAAGATAATCGATCTCTTGTCCACAGCGACTACAAATCACTTTNTAGNGCNNAGGAANNNTATGATCNGTGTGATGATTNAACTTATGACACAANTGNCACACTGCCAATTGTNGATCTCNGGCNNTAATGNCATGNNTGTCGNTANCTANANGGATGTCACTCATACAAATGCCTATCCAGCTTTTTCCAAACATAGCTACTATCAAGTGTTATGGCNGATAACAAACTCATNANNAACAAACCTNCCAGCGCGAAAAANCCNTTCTCGAANGTNACTTCCGCATCATCCATTAGTTTNAAACAACTCAGCAATGTACCTAAGAGGTATATTTCCACCATACTCCAGGGGCGCAGTTTCACTTGGATTTTAAATAAATTAACCGCCATAGAAAGGCCTGTATTCATCTTAATACACAACAACACCGCTACTATCAGAAATAACTGCACAACAGGGATAGCGATAGCNAAGAGAAACACAAGAAACCCTACCCCCACAAAACCCGTGTTCGCCAACTGATATGCACCACTGATAATAATACCTTCCTGGTGTCGTCCGATCATATTCATTGACAGTACAGGTAAAATATTAGCGGGGATGAAAAAGACTAGGCCTGTCAACGCCAGCGCCAAGGCGCGGTTGAGCGAGTCTTTTTTGTTGTGATAGAGGACACTAGCACAGCGCGGGCATTTAGCAGCACTACCCTGAGGAATGGTTCTTTTATTAATCAGTAAATCACACTGATGGCAAGCTACCAATCGTGCGTCTATATGAGGTGGGTTANCNTCGGTATCNGTTACTGGGTCCATGAATTAAATGAAAACCACCCTCAATAAATGTTTGTAAACTGTTAGCATCTACGTAGCACCCGACGAAAATNAGGATCCGATTAGAACTAACTTTCATCATATGGAAGCACGGAATGCGCTAAAAGTANCCAGAATTATTATTAACTATTTATCCCCTAATATCTAGTTTTGTCGGCAGATTCTCCATAATCCTGCGGTCAAGTCTACATTATCGAGCAACTACATCTAGCAACTACATCTAGCAACTACTTCGAGCAACTACATCTAGCAACTACATCGAGCAACAAGAATATGCCAGCAAAACCTTTTTCCCAGGCCTCCGAAAATAATAAAGCACCCATATTATCGGTACTAAAAAACCTTTTCCCAGGACCAACGGAGATTTTAGAAATTGGTAGCGGTACAGGTCAGCACGCCGCTCATTTCTGTCAGCGTCTTCCCCATGTGCAATGGCAACCCAGCGACTTGGCTATTCATCTGGATGGAATTCGATTGTGGCGAGAAGAGGCTAACTTAAATAACTTTAAACCGCCCGTTGAACTGGACGCCACATCACGCCAGTGGCCAATTGAATCCACCGACTGTATTTATACTGCTAATACTTGTCACATAATGGGCTGGAAGGAGGTTCAATTATTTTTAGCCCGAGCTGGAGCGGTTATTCGATCCCAGGGCTATCTGTGTATCTACGGACCTTTTAACTATCCTAAAACCCAGAACTCTAATCCCCAGAACCCTAATACTCAAAACCCCAATCTGATAGGTGATGATGGNAATGAGAAATGTGATTATACGAGCGAAAGTAATGCGCGTTTTGACCANTGGTTGAAACAACGCGATCCNAAAAGCGGTATTCGGGATATTACGGCGATGAATTTCCAGGCGAGAAAAGCCGGACTAGTGCCATTTCAAGATAATGAGATGCCCGCCAATAACAGGTTAGTGGTATGGCAAAGGGAGTGAGCTACACTTAAACCATGACACAATCTNACCCAATGGCCGTCTCCGCCGGACCGTCTTCCGCCACCGGCCCTCATGACGAAGCCTTAAAAGAAATTCAAAAGGGCTATCAAGCATTTCGAGCTCCCGAGTCCATATTCTCGCAGCCACCGAACGCTTTAAACTCTACGGCAAAGCTATATTACACCAACAATAATGTCACCAGCACCGTGGCAGGCGTGGCCAACAATGGCGTGCATTCGGAAATGGACGCATTGCATCACTTTTATGTAGGAATCTGTAACCATAACGACCACGCATTTGGTAGTGTCACATTACAAATGGAATCGGGGTCTGTGCCTTGTTGTATCCGATGCGCTGCTGTCTGTGGCCTACTGGGCGTCACTGCTATGCCAAACACTTTCAAAACGCCCAAGTCTGTGGGCACAACCCCATGGCAGATACCTGACAGCATTGCACAGCTTCTTGCAGTCAAAACCGGTAACAAAGAATATCTATACAAGCAGTTCGGATCAATTATCATATAAAATATAGTCGCTTACTATATTATCAGGCAATCAACCCGCCAAATGATGTGATGCTCCAGCAACACTCGACAAAGATCATTAATCAACCTTATCGGTCTACGACTCCCCCCACTATTCAACTAACAATCTCATTTCTTTATTGATTAATGAAACGTTATAATGCGCCTCGATTATATCCGGTCAAAACCTGTCGGTGCCCTAGCATTGGAAGTATCTTGGTAGAGAGTGAAGTGATGAGTACAGCTATATCTCAGAGGAATAATGATAGACAAATAGCGATTTGGCTGCTTTTTTGTGCCGGCGCTATTTTTTGTATGGTAATACTGGGCGGTGCGACTCGACTCACTCATTCAGGACTCTCCATGGTGGAATGGAAGCCCGTAGTCGGTGTTATTCCGCCTTTAGGAGAATCCGCCTGGCAAGAGACTTTTGAAAAATATAAACAGTTCCCCGAATACAAATCAGTCAACCTCCATATGTCGCTAAAGGACTTTAAGTCTATTTTCTACTTCGAGTACTTCCATCGGCTATTGGGACGTTTGATTGGGGTGCTTTTTCTACTGCCGTTTTTATACTTTTTGGCGCGCGGCATGATAAAAAAACCACTGATACCTCGTTTGATAGTGATGTTTATTCTGGGAGGGCTGCAAGGTGTACTGGGGTGGTATATGGTGAAAAGCGGTTTAGTGAAGGATCCCCAAGTTAGCCAATACCGTTTGACCGCTCACCTTGCCGCCGCCGTGGCCATTTATGTTTACATACTGTGGGTGGCTTTCGGATTACTCTCCATCAACAACGTAGTGACATCTTTTCGACGCCTGTATCAATATGGTGTGGGCTTAGTGGCTCTTATCATTTTGATGATCATTTCTGGAGGGTTTGTGGCAGGCACTCGCGCAGGTTTGGCATATAACACGTTCCCCTTAATGAACGGAGATTTTATTCCCCCTAACTTATATACCCTTGAACCCTACTGGCTGAATCTGTTTGAAAACATCACGACCATACAATTTAATCACCGGATGATCGCTTATCTCTTAATATTGGTTATCCCGCCTTTCTGTGTTTTTGTTCGGCAAGCGACAGCGACGCGGCGCTGCCAAAGGGCCGCCGGTTTTTTTATGGCCATGCTCGCCATACAAGTGACATTGGGTGTCAGCGCACTGCTGACCTCGGTTCCCGTCTTTTTAGGGGTCGCTCACCAAGGGGGCGCAATCCTATTATTAACCGTCGCTCTTTTTATTGCGCGCGAACTTAAGCCCACTTATACAAATTCTTAAAAGCGAGAGAGCATTTATGGAATCTGAAAATCAAACTGAGAAATCCCACGCTATCGATATCGATATCGATAGCAAAAACAATAACGGTAACAGCAACGCCGGCAAGTTGGCGGTCATCGGTTTCGTGACGATGACTATCCTATCAGTGGCTGTCCTCTTCTTATTTAAAAATGCGACTTTACCTACCATATCTCCATTACCGATCATCGACAGTATTGGAGGTGAGTTTGAATTACCTAGCTCATTAGACAGACCGATTAAGCTGTCAGATTTCAAGGGTAAGGTTGTTATGATCAACTTTGGTTATACCAGTTGCCCCGATATCTGCCCAATGGTGTTAACACGGATAGCAAAAGTCACAAAGGCTCTCAAAGAGCGAAGAGGGTTTGACACAACAAAGCTACAAACTTTGTTTATTACCACCGACCCGGAGCGAGATGATGCAGAGCATTTATTGCAATATCTTAGTCATTTTCATCCTGACTTTATCGGCCTGACGGGCACAACCGACGCTATTAAACAAGTGGCAAAACAGTACGGTGTCTACTACAAAAAAGAATCCCCCCCTCACCTTTTAAACTCACCGATGTCTGATGACCCGAGCCCTCAAAACACAGACACATATGAAGTAGCACATACTGATAAGATTTTTCTGCTAGATAAGCTCGGCCGACTCCGAAAACTTTACAGTGAAGAAGACTCCATCGACGATCTCTTCAACGACATCCGAGGATTAGTTGCTGAGAGACATAAATCATTAGAACACTGATCTACTGAAACACTGATCTACTGAAACACTGACCTACAGAGACACAGACCAATAGAAACACTTATCTCTAAAAACAAAGGAACAATAGTGAATTTAGCCTCACCACATGCCACTCTTCAATTGACCCTACCAGACCAACCATCTCAGCGAATGGCATCTGCTTGGCTAATACTGGGTGTTGCCTCGCTGCTAGCAGCGGGCGTCTTTTCTGTTTTACTTGTCCTCTCCCGCACTCCGGCCATTCAAGAAGTTATTCCGTTTATCGACTTCTTTCATGTGTCCCTGGTGGTGCATGTTGACCTTTCTGTGTTGATTTGGTTTATGTCTTTTGCTGGCGTGTTATGGAGTTTAATCGGCACAGGTGAGCATCTTTTCTTGGACAAGCTCGCTCTTGGACTTGCTATTTTAGGCACTGCAATTATTGTCGTCGCACCCTTCCTAGGGATAGGCAATCCCATAATGAATAATTATATTCCTATCCTGGATCATCCTCTCTATATCTCGGGACTCGCCATTTTTACCCTGGGCTCGGTGATATTGGCATGGAAAACAGTCNTCACCGCTACACCCGATTTNTTTNCTATAACGGGTTCTGANGTTCTGAAAATNGGGATTTANTTAGGCGCGTTAATTTTTCTTTTTTCCATGGTTGCGTTACTGGTTTCTTACAAGGGTATACCCGATGACTTAACGGGCCGCGCTTATTACGAAGTCCTTTTCTGGGGTAGCGGTCATGTGTTGCAATATACTCATACGGTGCTCATGCTCGTGGCTTGGATCTGGATCGCCAATGCCAGTGGCGCCACCATNAACCTTCCGCCAAAACTGGCCATCGTGCTATTTGTCATGGTGGTTGCNCCCGTGGCTGCCACCCCATGGATCTATAACGCATTTGAGGTGGTTTCGGTTGAGCATCGTTTGGCATTTACTGATTTTATGAAATATGGTGGATTAGCCTCCCTCCCCTTAGGCCTTATTGCCGTAATAGGTGTACTCCGCTCCGCGCGAGCAACTGAAGATAAAAAGCCGGTGAAGGCAGNGCTCTATTGTTCAATGCTACTNTTTGCCGCCGGTGGCGTTATTGGTTTTTTAATTGAAGGGGTTAATGTGGTCATACCAGCCCATTATCACGGCTCCATTGTCGGGGTTACATTAGCCTTCATGGGGCTGGCCTATCATCTATTCCCGCAGCTAGGATACGGTACACCCAACAGCAAAATGGCTCACCTNCAACCTTATGTCTATGGCAGNGGCCAGCTCATGCATATNCTTGGGCTAGCCTGGTCAGGCGGTTACGGCGTNCAACGNAAAACNGCCGGNGCTGCACAAGGTTTGGATCGATTACCNGAAGTAGCGGGTATGGCGATGATGGGCTTGGGCGGTTTGATTTCAATTATTGGCGGACTACTCTTTCTTATTGTCGCTATTAAATGTTTAAGAAATAAATAAATCNTGAGAGAANTTTTATGACTAATTCATTCCACCCACCNGTAAGAACCCTAATGGGTCCTGGTCCTTCAGACGTTAATCCGCGTATCTTGGAGGCTATGTCTCGGCCTACCATTGGCCATTTAGACCCTTCTTTTATAGCGCTTATGGACGAGATCAAATTGCTACTGCAATATGCTTTCCAAACCAAAAATAAATTAACGCTCCCTATTTCTGCACCGGGGTCTGCGGGAATGGAAGCCTGTGTTGTCAATCTGGTTGAACCCGGTGATAAGGTTATTATCTGCCAAAATGGCGTATTCGGCGGCCGCATGAAGGAGAATGTGGAGCGCTGTGGCGGTGTCGCTATTATGGTAGAAGACGAATGGGGTACTGCAATAGATTGTCAGAAAACGGAAGATGCACTGAAAGCTAACACCGAGGCAAAATTTTTAGCCTTTGTTCATGCTGAAACCTCCACTGGCGTATTAAGTGATGCAAAAGCTCTATGCTCACTGGCTAAAAAGTATGACTGCCTTACCATTGTTGATGCAGTGACCTCTTTAGGCGGCAGTGAAATCGATGTAGATGGTTGGGGAATCGATGCCATTTATTCCGGCACCCAAAAATGTCTTTCCTGCACGCCTGGCATTTCACCTGTTAGCTTTAGTGATAAGGCCGTGGACATTATCACTAATCGAAAAACCAAGGTACAAAGTTGGTTCCTGGATATGAACTTAGTGATGGGGTATTGGGGAGAAGGTGCAAAACGCGCATATCATCATACCGCGCCGATTAATGCACTTTATGCTTTGCACGAATCCTTAGTC
>JAESQG010000257.1 GCA_016765265.1 Pseudomonadales bacterium
AACTCAGCGGCTCAACAGAGACAAATTTATCAGCCCAATAGGTTAAAACCGGCCAGGTATCCATCATTCGACTATCGTATTCAATATAGTGTTCAAAGCGATCCGCTGACTGATTCTCCGGCTGTTTCAATTGAGATTGTGCAATTCGGTGATAGGCTTTAAGTACCGCTCCTAAATGTGCATATAACGAAACGCCATCCGTCAATACGTGATGACTTGAGAAAATAAAAGCAAAGTGTGCTTCCTCAAATTGTACCAACTCAAATGCATGCAAATCGTCACTTAAAACAGCGTATGGGCGATAGATAACTGAATTTATATAGTCTTCTGGTGTAACACTTTCGAGCCTCAAATCATGAAAATTAAAATTCGCCTTTTTTTGTTTCGCCACCACCTGATATAAACCTTTCGTATAAGGCAAATCACAGCTAACGAAACGTGCGCGCAATACTGCATTCTGATCCACCACCACTTGCATCGCTAGTGCGAGAATATCTTGATCGACGAACTGATAAACGTGGGCGTAATACCCAGTTGAGTTTTGTATCGTGTCTGGCTTTAATAAGGCATCAAGAAGCAATCCTCGTTGGTTGGCGGTCACTGGAAAAATAGTTACACTATCTCGATCGATATCTAATACCGTATAAAGCTGACTTTCGGATATCAGGGGCAATTGATATATGGGCCGGTCTAAATCCAGGGTAAGTTCTTCTACTAAATATTGATACTGCTGCATCATGTGGACAACAGTGTCTTCATCGAAAAGATCAGTATTGTAATCAAGATAGCCAATGAGTTGGCTCCCTTTTTCCGTTCGCGTTTTATTAAGACTTAAAATAAGATCAAATTTGGAAGGTATCTTATTAACAGGCACCCACTCCATTTCTAGATCCGTTAAAGCCTTTAACTGTACAACCATCTGGTTTTCTAATTCGGATTCGCTCGCGCTGGAGTCAAAGCGTTGCATTTGAAACCCAACCTGTACCAGAGGCGCATAACTAAGACTGCGTTCTACAGCCAACGCATCCAGTATCATATTCATCGGTACTTCATCGTGAGAGAACGCGCCTAGCACTAATTCTTTTACTCTATCCAAATACTCCTTTACCGACGGGTTGCCACTCAAATCGATTCGGGTGATTAGCGCATTTACAAAAAGACCGATCAACCCCTCAGTCTCTTGCTGACGTCGACCCGCCACAGGAATCCCCACACACAGATCCTCTTCACCGGCATACCGCGATAACAATATCTGATAAGCCGCCATCAAGGTCATAAACAGCGTCAGCCCCTGCTCTTGAGAAAACCGCTCTAGCTGCGTAGTCAACTCAACGGATAATTGAATTGGTAATCGCGCACCGTTATCAGTTTGTACCGGGGGTCTAGGCCTATCAGTGGGCAAGCCAATATGACTCGGTGCACCTTTTAATAAATCAGTCCAATAACCTAAATGCTGATCTAGCGATACACCCTGTAAATGCCCTCTTTGCCATTGGGCATANTCAACGTAGTGAATCGGTAGCTCAGGCAGAGGTGAAGGCTTGTTCTGCAGAAAAGCGACATAAAGCGCTCCTATTTCTCGCATTAGCACATTGATAGACCAGCCATCAGAAATAATATGATGCATACACGCCAACATGAGATAGTCACATTGTTCATCACTTTCCGTAAGGCTCACTAAACGCAGGCGAAACAAAGGACCCTTTTCCAGCATGAAAGGCCGACGCGTCTCCTCTGCCGTCAAAACCTCTAAATAATCTAACTTGCTATCATTTAATTCAGCATCGCCCATCCCTGTACTATCTGTCTTAGTCTCCACCAAAAGCTGCCAAGGCGCCGGTTCATGTATCTCTTGATACGATTCACCCTCAGCAGATTCATGAAAAGTGGTTCTTAAGCTTTCATGGCGCCGGATAACTTCATCAATGACCCGCTCAAAAACCTCTAAGTTCAACTGGCCTCTTAAGCGTATTGTTATCGGCATATTGTAAGCGGTACTTAAAGGATTTAACCGGTAGAGGAACCATAGATTTTGTTGTGAAAAAGATAAGGGCAATTTCCGATCTCTGGAAGCGGGTGTAATAATAGAATCGGATTGAGCTACAGTGGCGAGATCGACAACGGCTAGAAAATCTAGAATCTCTTGCTTGCGNTTTTTTAGTTCTACCTTTATTTCGTTGGTTAATGCACCGGCGGGAGCGTTGACTTTTAGTTTGCCATTGTTGAGGGTAATTTTTACGTCGGCGTGACGAAGCTCTGACAAGAAGTCAACGATACTCACAGCACCAACTCCTTAAGTGCGGTGTATCCACAATGAACACNTGCGATCTCCGCTTTAGACGCGATNCCTAATTTGACCAAGTTTTCAAATAATNCCATTATTACTNAACGCTGTATTTCATCTTGTATTCTAATTTTTAATTATTTGCCGCCACAGTTTACTTGGCTCACCCTACATTCCCGATTACTTTTCAGTCAAGTAATTTTCCATATAAAATCAATATGTTGTTACAACCTATAGCCTTTATTGTAGGCGACTATAGCAGTCACAAACTAACCATTAGCTAATAGCTGGCCCTAATTGTAATAATTAGGGAATAGAAAAAAACCAACGATCGTTTATTGCTCGATCTATACAAGGGATGTAGCTCACAATAAAACAGTCCAATGAGGACAAGCCAAGTAAAACGATTCAAATAAACTAAAACCGATTAAATTATATTAAATAAATAAACACCATCACACGACAATTATAGATTAATGTCCGAACCTTGAATTATAATGCGGAGCACACCGAGTTAGTTTTTTTGTCGTTTCTTACGCATTAGCTTAACTTGGCACAAGAGAAATAAAATCGAAGGGGATTAAAATGGGGTTCGTTTACCGATTTTTGATTTTGGCTTTTTTCGTCTCACTTACCGCCTGTGATAATAGTGACAGCGACAGTGAAAGCAGTGTTAAAGCTAACGACAAGATCAATACACAAGCTGCAATGTCGAATAAGACCGTATGGGATTCCAGTAAATGGAACGAAAGCAACTGGCAATAAAGGAACTAAATATAATGAAAATAATTTCCGGCACTTTTTTTGTATCCACGATTATATCCATTTCCGCACCGCTGCAAGCAGCGACTATAGGTGAACTCAATACCTTCGACGCGGGTTCAGCAGCAATAGCAGCCGAAGTAAATGGTAATTTCGAATCTGTAAAAAAATCGGTGAATGATAATGCTACAAGAATCGCCTCTTTAGAAGGCGCTAAACCAGGAACCGGCCCACAAGGCCAGGCCGGAGTTAAGGGGCCAGCGGGCCCCGCTGGTACTAACGGCGTCGATTTCATGCCCGTTGGCGCAAAATCTGGCGATATCTTATTTTGGAATGGATCTAAGTGGAAACTTTCACCAGTACCTGCCAAAACGACAATGCCGCTCTCCCTGACTCTACTCGATGGCGTCCCTACCTGGACCGCACAAGGGCAAGGTTTGTCGATGTATAAGATTGGGGATAATGGTCCCGCTGGCGGTAAAGTTTTTTATATCACCGACGGTGGCTTGCACGGATTGGAAGCGGCCACCACAAACCAGAGTGACAGCACAACTTGGGGATGCCTTAACGTCGATCTACCCGGAGCCAATGGTACAAAAGTTGGCACCGGAGGACCTAATACAGGAGATGTTCTGGCAAGCTGTGGCGACGCTGGAATAGCCGCGAAGATAGCCGGCAATTTTTGGTTAAACGGCTACCAGGATTGGTACTTACCTTCGCAAATGGAATTGAGCCTGTTGTTTCAGCAAAAGAACAAGGTAGGTCGCTTTTCTGCTGGCTTCTACTGGAGTTCTACTGAGTCTGATAAAGAGCACGCATGGTATCAGAATTTCTCAAATGGTAATCAGGCCTACAACTTTAAAGATAAAAAGGGCGCCGTACGCGCTATCCGTTCTTTTTAATCTTATAGACTTGCCTCCCAGAACGAGGAGCCGACATTGAGTATGCAGCAAAAAATATTCTACTCATGGCTCCTCCTTTTCATCTTGACCGTCATTATTTCAGTCGCCACAAGACAAAGTGTCGCCATTAACTCTGCTCACTTACTGTTGATAATTCTAGGCCTAATGTTAGCCTTAGATTCAATCGTACACCTCTACTTTCGACTGATTATTTTGAGTTGGCCAAAAACAACATTCAAAGTAAAGCACAGTGAAATCCAGCATATTTCCGATGATTCGGACAAAAACTCACGGTGGAAGGCTAATTTTGAATTGGAATACGAAGTCAACGGGCACTCCTACCCTAAGGTAAACCATGAGTTTAATGATCCCATACATGCAACTGAAATTGTCGCTGATCTGTATGTAAAAGAAGTGTGTGATGGTATTCATGGAACTGAGGTCTACTATAACCCGCAGTCGCCGGACGAAGCCTATATCAATCCGGGAATTGAAATCGGATATCTGTCTAAATTAGTTTTGGGAATTGTGGTGATAATTATTCCTACTCTTTCAATGAGCGGTTATCTAATTTGGCGGTAAAGGAGATTTCAAGAGTTATACATTTATCACGAATATACAAATGTCGTTACTAATTAAATTGGGAAGCATAGCTTTTCCACTATGCTTCCCAAGTTGGAAGTTACTGTCGGTTCGATTTCCCCCTCACTATCTGCTTTCTATAATATAGTTTTTCATACTAAAGAAACGGCTGTTAAGCCAATGTAAAAACCCCATGGTAGGGCGAATAGTCGGACTGTCACCATGACGGTCAAAGTAATAGCTATTTGACTGGGTACAATCTCCCGTTTTGAAAATGGTAAACCGGGTTTTCGCGACGACCTTTTTAAAGTCTGCATCATTAGCCGACTTCTTTATTTCAACATAATTAGCATTAAGCTTTTTAGCCGCTTTTATACAACGAACTAAATGCTTTGACTGAGTATCAATCATGCCAAACCAAGAGGCAGTACAAACGCTATAGGGACCAAACATAAGAAAGAAATTGGGGAAGTTAGGTACCGTTGAACCGTTATACGCTTGATAGCGGTTTTCTTCCCAGAAATCACTAAGATCAAGATTATCATTACCTCGAACAGTGTAAGTAGGAACACTGCCCTTTTGAAACACTTCAAATCCCGTAGCGCAGATAAGCATATCAATTTCACGTACAGTGCCATCTTTTGTAACAATGGCATTTTCTGTGATGTGGTCAATGGGATCAGTAACCAGATTAGTATCATCGCGATTAAACACAGGGTAAAACTTCGAGGTAAAGCTAGGCCGTTTACAACCAAAATCATACTTAGGAATTAGCGCTTCTTGTGTCTCTACATCATCTACCTGATTGCGAATGTGATTGATGCATATGTCCTGGAGCTTTTTACCGGCAAATGAAAAATACTTATTATAGACCAACAGATTAATCATTATGATATCGGTAAAGAACATCATCAGTAATCGTCCAGCCCGTTGAGCACCCGGCACAGTGGCAAATATTTCCTGCATGCGAGGACTAAAGGGCATTTCCTTTTTCGGTAATAACCAAATTGGCGTACGCTGGTATACATCCAAAGTTTTAGTCTTTTCGACTATCTCCGGGATTGCCTGAATAGCAGTGGCGCCGGTGCCAATGAAACCAACACGCTTACCCTCCATATCGTAGGAGTGATCCCAGCGCCCAGTATGCATAATTTTCCCTTTAAAAGTTTCGATACCGTCAATTATCGGCAACTTGGGCACAGTTAGAAATCCTGTGGCACTTACCAGAAAACGGGATACGTATGTTTCCCCCCCCTTTGTACGAGTTACCCAAACATTGTTTTGCTCGTCAAAAACAGACTCTTCAACTTCAGAGTTGTAGCGCATATGAGGACGAATACCGTATTTTTGTGCGCAGTGATCTACATAGGCTTTCATTTCTACGCCCGAAGCGTAGAGACTGTTCCAGTTTGGGTTTTGTTCGAATGAAAAGGAATAACTCAAGGAAGGGACATCAACCGCCAAACCAGGGTAGGTATTGTCGCGCCAAGTCCCGCCAACATCATCGGCTTTTTCAAGGATTACAAAATCTGAACAGCCTTCGTTAATTAACCGAATACCTGCCCCTATTCCAGACAAGCCTGAGCCAACAATCAGTGTTTCAAA
>JAESQG010000005.1 GCA_016765265.1 Pseudomonadales bacterium
AACTGCTGAATTTAGGTTGATAACGCCTACAGCATCAAAGAGGCCTGCGAGGCTATGGGTGTAAGCAACGGAGCAATGCGCGGCTGGGTTAAGCAGTTGACGGAGGAGAGGAAAGGCATCACCTCCGTCAAAGCGAAATCCATTACAGCTGAGCATCAAGAAATTCAGACTCTCAGGGCAAGGGTTAAAAGGCTTGAATTGGAGAAAGAAATATTAAAAAAGGCTACCGCTCTTTTAATGTCGGATTCGTACAGCGGTGCGAAGTAGTTACCGAGTTAAAAGAGCAATACAAGCAAGCAGATCTATTGGAAGTATTCGATGTCTGTCGTAGTAGTTATAACTATCGGCGATCTCAAGGCGACCCCATAAATCCTGAGAGGGAGCGGCTGATGGCCAAAGTGATCAAGATTCACGAAACCAGTCGTGGTGCAGCGGGAAGTCGTAGTATTGCGAAGAAGTTACAGCAAAACAATGAAAAAATAGGGCGATATAAAGTCGCTAGCTTAATGTAGCGCGCAGAATTAACATCATAAGATTTCCCAAATTAAAATCGTACGATTTAGCAAATAATTCCCGATATTACCGAATTTCTGTCGTACGATAACTGGGGTTAACCAAATTAAAATCATAACAATTACCAAGCTACGATCATATCGCTAGCCTGTTAATGGCGCGCACTTTCATAAGTACGATAGGTCCGGCAATCTACGAATGATACCCATCATTTCCCGCTAGAACGATACTTTTGGTAATTCGAAAAATGCTAGACGTAAAAAAAGGAGCGTCAGCTCCTTTTAAATAGTTTTTCCTATGATCTAGATAATATCGTAATCATCAATATTCTCGCGGCTATGATCGTCATGGCCATCTGTTCTTTTTTGTCTTGCCTCTTTAATCTCCTGAGCGTAGGTGGTCACAATGAGGTCTCGAAGATCATCTAAAAATCAATGATGGTCTCGGCTTCATCCACATTCCAGTGCGCTTTAAGTTGCGTCAATCTCATCGTCATGACGTCACCTGCTGCTTGATCAATTCATCATGAGTACGCCAGTGAGGCTGAATCAATACGTTATTCACATGGGTGGTTGATACGGTACGTTTTCCTTCTCTACAGGCATCGACCAGGCTGCTATAGCTCAGGTTTCTGCATAACCTGAGATTACCCTGTGCCGATCTTAAAATGAGTTCGACTGAGGCCGTGCCATAAGTATGATGCCCCAAACCAACCACATCAAGCTCTCTCATCATATACTGCTCAAGGTCTTCATCATTAAGCGGGAAGATGTTTTCAGAATAGGTGATCCGGCTTTTAATATCCTCATTCACATTCATCGATAAATAATAAAGTAAATCCCTCTGTCCAAACAGGACGAGATTGTGTTTTCTAGGAAAACGATCGAACAGCAATCTCAGTTTTCTCAATACAGTCATGTCCATCAAGTGCGCTTCATCAATCAGAGTATAAAGCACCTTTGGATCTTTGATATGACGATACGCGGTTTGAATTAATTTCTTCTCTAATGACTTAACAGGAACATCAATTTTAAACGACTCGGCCAACTGTTTGAGTATATTGATGTAGCTGTGCATGGTTCGGGAGAATGACGCGACAACCGTCTCTCGCTCTACGTCTAACCTCTCGATATGCTCTCGTACCACCGACTTGCCCACACCTGGGTTACCGATAATAACAGAGAAACCGCCGTGCTGTGAATGGGTTTTAATAAGATCAAAAATTCTTTTTTGTTGGCCAAGCAACTCAGGCTCTGTTTGCTGGCCTACTGTTGGTAATCATGCCTCACCTCCGGTATTGTTTTTGTCTTGTTTTGTCTTGTTTTGTCTTGTTTTCGTATTGCTCTCTGACTTGATCGGCATTTTGATGTGGGTTGAGAAGAGTAGCTTCCCCCATCCGTTTGTCGGCGTAAAAAACAATAAATCGATTTCGGTGATGTCGACTGAAACGCACTTGAACCGTTTTTCCTCGAAGATCCACTGGGCATTCGTATTTCTGTGAGTTGATCGAAAACACATTGGTCTTACTCACTTTACGGTTTTGTTCTACAAAGAAAATCTCTTCGGAGTATTTGTCGTCGGTTAAAAAGGTAATCCGGTCCCGATCTAGGGCAAACCGATCGGTGGGGATCATCTGAATACCGGTATGGTGTTTCGCATTATATTGATTCTCAATCCAATCGTGGGTTTTGCTATTAAGGTCTTCCAGAGAGGTGAACTCAATATGTTGAGTGAGAAACCGGTCGCGAAACCCACGGAAGAACCGTTCGATTTTGCCTTTGGCTGCACCGTCTCTCACTGGTGCGTGGGTTAATCGAATATCCAGCCTTAGGCAAGCTTGTAGAATCTCAGTCGACTTGTAGTTCGAGCCATTATCAAAATAAAGCCGATCGGGTTTTCCTCGTTTGTAAAGCGCAGTCCTAAAGGCGTCAATCATATTCTCTGTATTATCTCTATAAAAAAANTCCCCGTGGGTAATCACTCGACTAGCATCATCTATGCCCCAGGGCACTCTCTCTGCCTTCGGCATTCACCTTGTGAACGCAATCAGAAACGTTTTACGCCATTTACCGTCGCTCTGCTTGATCGAGGGCCCATACATCGTATCGGCTTNCCACAGCTCATTGGCGTACTGCATAGAAAAGGAAAGGCGAAGTTTTTTCGTTGTTTCAGTATCGAGTAGATCGTTCTCTTTGACCATACGATAAAAAGAGGTTTGAGATAATTGACTGCGTTGAACAAACCCTCTCTCAAGTAGTTGTCTGTAGACAACGCTTTTAACCAACGTACCGGTCTTGTTCTTACTTAGGGTTGGCAGTATTTCATTGATGGCCTCAGCTAATTCATTAGGTTGAATTTTTCGNTANGCATTTTTGTCAGCACGGGTTTTGTTGTCNANNGAGGTTACCCCGTGTTTTTTNTANCGATAGAGCCAGGTGCTGATGGTNCGCCAGGTNAATTGATACTNCANACCGGTGTGNTCATCGGTAAATGNNCGTTGAGCCACGTGTTGAATNCGTTTTCGNATNGAANNACCGGGNGCATAGTCAATCGCNCTNAGNACCTTAAGTCTAATCTCNATAGGNGGTGTTGATGTGGTTGTCATGTCTGTCTCCGATGATAGCTAGGTTTCTCGCATGTTATGTTTAACGCCAGGACTGGCACAGAGACTTATTCGGTTGCGCGGTGAGGAGGTATAAGTTAGGCATGAAGTGTTTCAAACTAAGCCATAATAAATTGGCAATTACTTAGGGTAGATGTGTAAAAGGGGTTTTAAGATAAGAACGATGAATCAAGTTTAAAGCCAAGAAATATCACATAAAACGTTGTTGCAGAGCAAGTTGAAAATCAGCGACAAACGAATCAGAAAATACGATGCGTAACCCTTCTATTGTTGGTAATAGAATTTGTAGGCGCTCAGATCGAGACCGGATAGTGGTGGTAAAGGCCTCACGTTGATTGACGAGAAATGCTCTGTAGCGGGTTAATCTCGCCTGGCATTTGCAAAGCCAACGGTAAGCGTTTCTGGGATCATTAGTACGGGTTGCCTCTTTGTATGCCAATTGAATAGGTTTACCGCTGAGGAGAGCGAGAAAAAATAAAGTAATAGGGATTGCAGTACGGCTCAGTGCAGGAATGTTATCGGCAAGATAGAGCCTGATCGTTCTACCACAGCCGGTTCGGCCATAACGGTTTGAACATAAAAGGCGTTTACCCACAGGCTCTTTATCGATGAGGTTATTGAGGTGTTGGTTTTTGTAAACAAAGCCATGAGGAACCAATTGATTCGGTTTGAGGCAATGCTGACAGGCAATCGATCCGATATGCTGATCGAGTCCGTGGGTGAATTGATCGAGGTGATCGATGTTGTCAAAAAATAGTCTCATGGACGCAATTTTAACGGTAAAGCGCTGGGGAATGAAATTGGGTGCGTAATGATCTAAATCTAGAGGGTGAGCGACTCAATATTTTTAGGTAGAAAATGGTGTAACCAAATTACCGTTATAAATCGGCGCTCGTGTTGTGATGTTAAATTGGTTGAGAAAGGGCGGTTTGTACGGCACGTATTTGGGAATTAACAG
>JAESQG010000258.1 GCA_016765265.1 Pseudomonadales bacterium
TGCCCTGGAGCACGGGCTAATGGGAATTAGTTCAGATTTAAAGGAGTCACCTCTTGGCTTTTCTGACTACTATCGTGAGCGCAGTGAAAAATTGGCGATGCTGACGACAGGTAAAATCTGTATTTCTCTGACCCACAAGCCGGAAGAAACTGGCGGTGTGCTTGCTATCCGTATAGAAGATAGTGGTACCGGGTTTGATCACTTTGCCTTATCAGAAAAACAGCCTAAAACGCAGGGCTATAGTGGACGAGGCATCCCGCTTATACGTTCTATGTGCCGATCCTTTGATTATCATGGTGTCGGTAATATAGTTGAAGCCGTATTTGCTTGGAGATTTCGCGAATAAGGCCTCATCCTGGATGCCTGGGTTATTATCACTGTTATTATCAATAGATAAATCGTAATTAGTTTGGAATCCTTTTATTACTGAAATATTGGTTGACTATCGTTACAAGAAAATTTTCTTATATACTCATGATGTTTAGCTAATCCATTGGCGAGTATGGCAACCTCTCAGCTAGAGTTAAAGAGTAGGGTAAGTTTACGGATCTTATTAGTAGAGGTAATACAATATGAATTGTTCTAAGATGATTCGTTCTTAGAAGATTTGTATTAGATAAATTACTCTTAGATGAATTACTCTTAGATAAATCGTAGGAGGTTGACTGATGGCTGTGCATCTCGATATGGACGCGTTACAAGAATTAAGAGAGGTGATGGAGGACGAGTTTGGTACCTTAATCGCTACCTATCTTGATGATTCTGTTGTGCGACTAGAGTCACTTAAGGAAGCGTTAGAAACGCATGATGCTGATGCGCTTAGAAAGGCAGCTCACAGTTTTAAAGGAAGTTGTGGCAATATCGGCGCGCCTACTTTAGAGGATTTGTGTCGCCAGGTTGAAGATATTGGTAGAGATGGCGGAGTGGATGAAGCGGGACCTCTCATGGATCTCATCGTCAGTGAGTATCAGGAAGTTAAAGTCATGATGGAGAAAATGTTGTAACACTCGTATACCCCACCCCCCTTTCACTTCTGTACCTCTCACGGGGTCATTTCGAATAATCGTCGCATTGGCAGGTTCCTTGCTATTCCCTTAGGTAAGTCAAATAAATTGATCCGACTATGATTTTGATCGGACTATGTGGGAAGTACGCTTATGGAACGTGTATTAATAAGTAAAGTGATTCTGCCAGAGTTAGACCTGTTAAAGGCCAATGCTGGGGGCAATAACTTTAGTCTAAACAATAGGATGGATAAGGGGTTTCAGCGTGAATTCGATAAGCAGTTTACGCAAATAGAGAAAAGAAAACCCCCTGCCGAATCGAATAAACTATCGGTGGGCAGGCAGGATGATCAAGTTCGGAAAGACGCCCTTGTGCGGCAAGATCAAGCCGGTGGTGGGCATTCTGTGCCGCCGTCAGCTGAATCGGCTAATGCTCATGGTCAGGCACACGCACAAGCAAACTCACAAGCAAACACGGAAGAAAACAAAAGCACTGGGGTCGATGAACCCAATCCCATTGATAGCGGTGAGCCTTTGAAGCTAGGGGCTGCCATGGATCTTGGCTATGGCGCAGATGATATCAATTCCCTTCTAAGCGAATCCGACATGGCTGATTTTGTGACTGGAACTGACCTTGTGGGTGGAACTGGTTTTGTGACGGGAACCGATATCGCCGCCGGGACCATTTCTGAGACGGTTGTAGGGGATCTTATCGGAACGGAGATCGGAAAACCAGGCGAATACACTATTGATCCGATGGCTACATCTGGGGCAGAGACTATTGCCAAAGGAGTCACTGTCGCAGCTGAAATTTTATCGGCGGGTGTGCAAAAACCTGATGAAATAAAGTGGAAGCAGGGGTCACCACAAAAAGCGACGGTCACAAAGGTATCATTGTTCCAGGGAGAGGAAGTGACACTCAAGTTGGATGGAATGGAGTCTACGGAAGATTTACAGTCGAAAAAGTCAAAGTTATTCGATAAGTTAATTATTCAATCCAGTAGTAACAATGCGGTGGATTTTCGAAAAGACGATGGGTCCAAATTGTCGCATGTTGATTCAACGGGGATAGGGAAGATCGGATTCAATAGCGTTTTGTCTGGCGAGTTAGGCGCTCAAGGAGAGAGAAAAATAGCTAACTCACCACCCTTGTCCACACAGCTTAATACACCGTTGGGTAGACCTAACTGGGGTGCCGCATTTAGTCAACGCATTCTTTGGATGGTAAATACCAATATTAAATCGGCAGATATTCAAATATACCCACCAGAGCTAGGTCCCATTAAAGTAACAGTGCAAGTCCAAAATGATCAGATTCAGGTTCATTTTGTAGCTCAAAACCCAATAGCAAAAGAGGCGTTAGATCAGTCCATGTCGAAACTGCGTGAAATGTTTGAGCAAGAAGGCTTGGATTTGGTAGATGTAGATGTGAAGGATCAATCCAGCGAAACTAATGAAGAGGCAGCTACTTTGGCCAGTGAAGATAAAAGGAACCTAGATGGGCAAGATGATACTGGTGAGGTGGAACAAGATGAGTTATCGGAGCAAGAGTCTATAAGTCCAAATATTGTGGATCAGTACGTATGATCTAAACCAAAAGCATCTGAGATTTAGCTAAAGAAGCCGATTTCACTAGCTATCATTTATACGGAATAAACCGGAAGAGCAGTCTCGACCGGTTTTTTTTTGACAGCGAAAAGTACTTACCTATGTACGAAAATAGGAATAATGACATATTTCTGACGGCGAGATTTGTAAGCCAATGATAATGGGAGNGTTTTCGTCTGGCATAAGGTTTGCAATACTAGACTTGTATCTTGAAATAGGTGATCCAAGCCGAATAAGGAAATAATTTATGGCTGATGATGATAAGGATCTAGATTTAGACGTTGTCGAAGAGGATAAACCCAAATCCAAGTTGATGCTAATCATCATCATTGTGGTGGTGGTGTTATTAGGCGGTGGAGGCGGTGCGTTTTTCGTTATGTCCTCAGGTGGTGAAGAGGGTATGGAGGGCGAGGGCGGTGAAGAAGAAGTGAGAAAACAGGCAATTTATTTGCCAATGAAACCACCCTTTGTCATTAATTATACGGTCCGGGATCGACAGCGCTATGCACAGATAAACGTGTCTTTAATGGCGCGTGATGATTACATAATNGAAGCATTACAGCGTCATATGCCGTTGATACGCAACAATCTCGTCTCGTCATTCAGCGCTTTAGAATTTGAAGAAGTGCAGACGGTAGAAGGTAAGGAAATGATGCGAGAAACTGCGCTAGAGGAGATTCAATCTATTTTGATGGAAGAGGTTGGGGAACCTGGATTAGAGCAGGTTTTATTTACTAATTTTGTTATTCAATAAGAGAGAAATAGATAAGTGGCTGTTCAAGATCTTTTATCACAAGATGAAATCGATGCCTTGCTACACGGTGTTGATGATGGCGATGTAGAGACCGAGTCGGAGGCGGGTGAAGACGGTGTAAAGAATTACGATCTAAGTTCCCAAGACCGTATTGTTCGTGGGCGTATGCCTACTTTGGAGATGATTAACGAACGGTTTGCACGGTATACACGGATTAGTTTGTTTAATTTTTTGCGTCGGACAGCGGATGTTTCTGTAGGGGGTGTACAGATTTTAAAATTTGGTGAATACGTCCATACCCTTTACGTGCCCACTAGCCTCAATTTGGTGAAAGTAAAGCCATTGAGGGGGACCGCTCTTTTTATTTTGGATGCNAAANTAGTGTTTAAATTGGTAGACAANTTTTTTGGTGGTGACGGACGTCATGTGAAGATTGAGGGCAGAGAATTCACACCCACTGAAAACCGAGTTGTACAGATGATTTTAGAAAAGGCCTTCGTGGATATGCAAGAGGCCTGGAGTGCGGTGAGTAAGATAGAGTTTGAATACATAAACTCAGAGGTGAATCCGTCCTTGGCAAATATCGTGAGTCCGAGCGAGGTAGTGGTGGTGAGTTCTTTTCACATCGAGCTAGATGGTGGCGGTGGCGATATGCATCTTACGCTACCCTATTCGATGATTGAACCCATTAGGGAAGTGTTGGATGCTGGAGTTCAGAGTGATGTGGATGATACTGATGAACGATGGATGAAGTCTTTGCGCGATGACATTATGGATGCGGTTATCCCTATTCGNGCGAAGGTACTAGAGCACAAAATGACTTTAGATGAATTGACCTATCTTGAAAAAGGTAGTGTTATTCCAGTNGATATGCCTGATTTCGTGACATTATTGGCCAATGGGGTACCGATTTTCGAAACCCAAATGGGCACATCAAAAGGCAATCTGGCAGTAAAAATACAGAAAAAAATTGAAATGCCAACAAACCACTAGTTAGGCGCTAGTGAGATGTTGAGGGAAGGATAGTCATGTCTGATGAAGGGAAAAGTGGTGAAAGTGTCGATGACGACGCCCTAGCCGATGAATGGGCTGCAGCATTAGAGCAGCAAGATGACGGTGAACCTGGCACCGACGCTGATGCCTTGTTAAATGATATTCAGGCCGCACAGCTTGATCCGTTGGTGGAGGATGCGCAGCCGCAAATAACCGATGATAACCCCAATTTAAACGTTATCCTCGATATTCCGGTCACTATTTCTATGGAAGTGGGCAATACGGAAATCAGCATTCGAAATTTGTTGCAACTGAATCAGGGTTCAGTGATTGAGCTTGATCGGCTAGCTGGGGAAGCGCTAGATGTATTGGTTAATGGGACTCTCATCGCTCACGGAGAGGTGGTGGTGGTGAATGAAAAGTTTGGAATACGGTTGACGGATATTGTTAGTCCTAGTGAACGAGTAAAAAAACTGCGATAGTGTCGAGGAGTTGTGTCTTCATGAATAGAGTCTTCTTGAATAGTGTTTTTATTAAAAGTAATCGCGTCATTCCATTGGCGGTTGTATGGATAGTTTGCTCTGGCCTGTCTGCGACTGTATTCGCTGCAACTGTATTTGCTGCAACTGACGAATCGGGTGGCACTGGAGCTAATGTTATCGGTGACCTTACGATAGCTGAAACTGTCGATGACGTCGATGACGTCGATGACACAGATTCCAAGATAAAAGACTCCAAGACAAANGATTCCAAGACAAATGGACAGAATAAGAGTTCGAGTCTTTTTAATAAAAATGACACCTCCCTTTTATTGAGCAAACCAAAAAGTAAGTCGTATTCTCCTTTTGTTGAAGGCCAATTGAGTAACGCTGTGCTTGGATTGGTCTTTGTGCTTGGAATGGTGTTGCTGTGTGCTTGGTTTGTGAAGCGAACTAATTTGGTACGTTANGGACAGGAACAAAAACTCAAGGTGGTGTCGAGTTTCCCTCTTAGTAATAAAGAAAAAATAATCTTAGTTGAAGTGAACGGTATAGAGCTTCTACTGGGTGTGACCGGGCAGAATATTCGTACCTTATACGCGTTCGATGAGCAGGATAAAATGAGACAGGCTGACACTAATCCCTCTGCGAACGCAGTAGGTTTTAGTGATAAGTTAAAAGAGATGCTTGAAAGAGGTTGAGTGAGTTGAAAAGTATTGCTATTAAAATAATATTATTGCTACCTTGTTTGTTGGTTTTTGCGATGTTGTCAACTGAGACATTTGCTGCTATCGGAGGTAATAGTTTTGGCATACCTGCAGTAAAAGTGGTTACTGATGCCGATGGTACTCAAAGTTATACTGTCACTATTCAAATTTTGGCAATAATGACGGCCTTAAGTTTGCTGCCTGCTGGTTTAATGATGATGACTTCNTTTACACGGATTATTATTGTTTTTTCTATTTTGCGCCAAGCCATGGGTTTGCACCAGTCTCCCTCAAATCAAATTCTAGTAGGCCTAGCGTTATTCCTCTCCATATTTGTGATGGGGCCGGTGTTTGAAGAAGTGAACCGNGTGGCTCTTCAGCCCTATTTAAATGAGGAGATAGAAAGCATTGCAGCAGTGAAAGCAGCAGCTGATCCTTTTAGGACCTTTATGTTGGCGCAAACAAGAGAAGATGATTTGGCTCTGTTTGTCAATCTGAGTAAGACGGCTGTGGCAACAGTTGAGGAGGTCCCAATGACAGTGTTGATTCCCTCTTTTGTTACCAGTGAACTGAAAACAGCCTTTCAGATAGGATTCTTTCTTTTTATCCCCTTTTTAATAATCGACTTGGTCGTGGCCAGTGTCTTAATGGCCATGGGTATGATGATGTTGTCACCGCTTATTGTTTCTTTGCCTTTCAAAATTATGCTGTTCGTTTTTATCGATGGCTGGGCAATGATTATGGGGACATTAGCGGCCAGTTTTGGAATGATGTGAGCCCCCCCAAAAAAATGGGTAAAAATATGAGTAGAGGAGTAATTTATGACAGCTGAGGTAGTAACCGATTTATTTAGGAGTGCCCTTTACCTGGCGATGACAATGGTGGTTGTGATTATTGTGCCGAGTTTATTGATTGGATTGCTCGTTTCAGTGTTTCAAGCTGCAACGTCTATCAATGAGTCGACTCTTAGTTTTTTACCACGTCTCCTCATTACCCTCATCACGTTAATGGTCGCGGGGCCTTGGTTAGCAGGTGCCCTTCATGATTTTGCAGTGAATTTAATTGGTGATATTCCCATGATGATCGGGTAGCTTTTCCATCCTCAAATATTGAAGTAAGTCATGGTTGCAGAGTTCTCAGCAGTTGAAATAAGTACGTGGATCGGAAAATTTATTTGGCCGTTTTGCCGAGTGGCAGGCTTTTTTATGGTTGTCCCCATCATTGGCGCTCGTTTAGTGTCTCCCCGAATTCGAATAGCTTTTGCCGTTGCTGTTACTGTCGTTTNGATGCCTGTTATACCCCATTTTTATTCAGCTGACGCGCTTTCAATAAGCGGGATTATAGTGGTGGTACAGCAAATCCTGATCGGCGCGGTAATGGGTTTTATGGTTCAGTTGTTATTTCAAATACCGGCCCTGGGGGGACAGTTGATAGCGATGCAAAATGGCTTGGGCATGTCAAAAGTGATGGATCCGCTTAATGGCGTCAATGTCGCTACCGTGGGTCAATTGTTTTTAATGACGGCGAACCTTATATTCTTAGCATTAAATGGACACCTTGTGTTGTTTCAGGTGTTGGCGGAAAGCTTTTCTATGTTGCCTGTTTCGGAACAGGGATTACCACTTGAAAGTTACCGCGACATCGTGGGCTATACCAGCTGGATGTTTGCCAGTTCTATGTTAATTGCTTTACCTACAGTGGTTGCTCTGCTGATTGTTAATATGTCCTTTGGAGTGGTGTCTAAAGTCGCAACACAATTCAATATTATCTCCATTGGTTTTCCTTTTAATATGGTGTTTGGGCTGTTTATCATTTGGGCCGCCATGAGTGATTTCTTACCCCAGTTTGAGAGGTTTACTGAAGCCTGTTTGTTTTCTTTACAAGGATTGCTTATTGCACCTTAGGAAGAAGAGCANGGAGACCTTTATGGCAGTGAGTGAAGACTATGGCAGTGAGTAAAGACTATGGCAGAAAGTGAGAGCGGACAAGAGAAGAGCGAAGAGCCCACAGGAAAAAAAGAGGCNGACGCAAAGAAAAANGGGCAAATACCGCGCTCAAAAGAGTTGACTGCNTTCGCCGTATTGATGGTCGCTGCCGGCTGTTTTTTCTATTTTTCGTCCTGGTTTTTGCAAGCTTTCTCTTCGATTATGATCAATAACTTNACACTAAGCCGGGATGTCATTTTTGACAAATCTCTTATAGTTGAGCATCTCTATGAGTCAGTAGATGAAGCTGGTAACGCCCTACTGCCGTTTCTTTCTGCTATTTTTGTGGCTGCTTTTGTCAGTCAGATTGCCATAGGCGGCTGGAATATTTCTGCTGAAACTATGCAGCCCAAATTAAGTCGAATGAACCCCATTAAGGGGCTCAAAAACAAAATGTTTTCTACTAATAGTCTAATGGAGTTGGTTAAGGCGCTGGGGAAATTTATTTTAGTGGCTAGTTTCGCCATAGGGACTTTGGTCACATTCTCCGATGAGTTGTTGCGTTTAGGACAGTACCCGCAGAATGAAGCCATGAAGCAAGCTATAAAGCTCCTCATCACGGCATTTCTAATTCTCTCTTCTTCTTTGATTGTGATCGTATTGATTGATGTGCCTTTTCAAATATGGAAGCACAGCAACGATCTAAAAATGACAAAACAAGAAGTCAAAGATGAAAGGAAAAATTCAGAAGGCAAACCGGAGGTGAAAGCTCGAATCAGACAACTGCAAAGGGAGATGGCCCAACGACGAATGATGGGGAATGTACCTGAGGCCGATGTGATTATTACCAATCCCACACACTTCTCTGTCGCGTTGAAATATGACACTGAGCGGGGGAATGCGCCTATTCTAGTGGCCAAAGCCACTGATCTTGTGGCGCTTAAGATACGAGAGATAGCGAGAGCACACGAGGTTATTATTGTTACTGCACCGCCATTGGCTCGTTCTATCTTTTATACAACGGAGTTGGACCAGGAGATTCCTGAAGGTCTGTATGTAGCCGTGGCCCAAGTGCTAGCCTACGTATTTCAAGTAAAACAGCATCATACGGGCAAGGGTCCTAGGCCTGGAAAAATTCCTGATATTGATGTGCCGAATGATTTGCAGCATGACTAAAATGGGCGGTCTGGTTGAGGGTTTTTTTTCTTAGTAATTACGCAGTACCGCGCCCATGTTGCTATCATGATATTGAGGATAGGTGCCTTATTACCTCGGTAAATTGGTGAAGTAGAGAGAATAAATATGTCAGAACATACGCATAAAGTACTTATAGTCGATGACATGATTGATAACAGGACCATGTTGGAGTTTTTACTGGAAGATTCCTATGAGGTTAAATCTGTAGATTCGGGCTCAGAGTGTTTAGCAATAGTACCAGATTATGAGCCTGATATTATTGTGACGGATGTGCGTATGCCTGAAATGGATGGCTATGAATTGTGTGAAAAATTAAAGTCGGATGAGAACTCAGAGAGAATTCCCGTTATTTTTGTTTCAGCCGAAACCGGAGTGGATGAACAGCTTAAGGGATTTCAAGCGGGGGGCGATGCCTATTTGACGAAACCCGTTGATGAGGAGACGCTATTAGCCAAAATAGCGGATAGGCTGCTAGTTGTAAAAGAGTACAAGGATTTAGAAAGAGATGCCAAGGTAGCCATGAGTACGGCCTTTGAAGCAATGACGAATCAAAGTGAGCTTGGGGTTATTGTTCGTTATATGGATAGCTGTATTCATAGTGCATCTTATAATGATCTTGCGGTAGCACTGTTGGAAACTACCAAGGAGTTCGGCTTGATTTGTAGTTTACAGCTGCGCGATGGAGGCAGTGTTTATAATATCGGTAATGGGTGTGAAGAGGGTTCCATGGAGGCCAATATTCTAACCCATGGTGCTAAACGCGGTAAGTTTGTAGAGTCCGGGAAGCGTCTGATTATTAATACGCCTGCCATTTCTATTCTAGTAAAAAACATGCCGTTTGAAGATCCCGCAAACTATGGTCGGTTAAAAGACCACTTGTCAATGTTGTTAAATGTATCCGATAACCGGGTGAAGTCAATTGGCTTAGAGACGAGGGTTAAGGAGGAGAGACAGTCGGGTTTGAGGGATGCGGTGGAGCAAGCCAAGGAGGCGTTAGAAGTCATGACTGCTGCCTCTTCATCTAATGGGGAGCATACTAAAGCCTTGTTAAACACCATGCGCAGCGATATCGAATCTACGCTGTTTGGTCTCGATTTATCTGAGGACCAAGAGGTCTCTATTCTCGGGCAAATTGATAAAATTATTGAAGAGCTGGATTCAATTCATCATAAGTCTGATGAAATTGACGAAGGCTTTTTCCAGATCAACCAACGTTTCTCCAAATTGTTGGAAAATGACTGATACACCTCTCGGCTGTTTTACCCGTCTCACCCACAAATTCTGCTGAAGAGGCATAAATCAAATCCAGCACCCGAATTTCACTGATCTCGGATATGTTCTAAAACCGGAAGAGTTTTTGCAAGGAGTATCTATAAGGATGGTACTTGCACGTATTTGAGCTTGAATTGGGTTATTTCGTCAATAAATTGAATAGACTTTAGATTCATTGACACCCTCTCGTCACTTTGTCGTACGTTTTGTGCCTTATTTGTAAAAGAGTAACCGGTATCTCGCTACGATGGACATTAGTAATCCTAGTTTGAAGGGCATGAATATCCAAGGTAATTTTGGTGCGCCCATATTATTGCTTATCACCTTGGCAATGATGACCTTACCTATGCCACCCATCCTACTCGATGTGTTTTTCTCCTTTAATATTGCATTAGCGCTGGTTGTGTTACTGGTGACTGTATATGCGCTGAAACCTTTGGATTTTGCCGTCTTTCCGACGATTATTTTGATAGCGACTTTATTACGGCTAGCGCTTAACGTCGCTTCCACACGAGTGGTGTTATTAGACGGTCATTCGGGGGGGGATGCGGCAGGTAAAGTGATAGAAGCGTTTGGCGAGGTGGTCATCGGAGGCAACTATGCAGTAGGTATCGTGGTGTTTGCCATTCTGGTGATTATTAATTTTGTAGTGGTAACTAAGGGTGCGGGTCGGATTTCGGAGGTGAGCGCACGCTTTACCTTAGACGCTATGCCAGGCAAGCAGATGGCCATTGATGCGGATTTGAATGCGGGGCTAATTGACCAAGATGAAGCAAAAGAGCGGCGCATAGAGGTTGCTGCAGAAGCGGATTTTTATGGCTCTATGGATGGTGCCAGCAAGTTTGTTCGGGGTGATTCCTTAGCCGGGATACTGATTCTTATTATTAATATTATTGGTGGCTTAATTATTGGTATGGCACAGCACGGATTGGATTTTGCGTCAGCTATGGAGCGCTATGCACTGCTCACTATTGGGGATGGACTTGTGGCACAAATCCCTTCTCTATTGCTTTCAACTGCTTCGGCGATAATGGTGACTCGTGTTAATAGCGAGGAGAGCATGGGCGAGCAAGTGGTTAATCAGATGTTCACTAATCCTCAAGCGCTGATCATAACGTCCGGGGTTTTGTTCGTCATGGGAGTGGTGCCTGGGATGCCGCATTTTGCTTTTTTATCATTTTCAGGGCTTTGTGGTTTGGCCGCGTATTTTGTCGCGAGTCGAAATCCACAAGCTAAAGCTGAGCCTGCAACTTCGACTGCTGGACCACCGGCGGCAGGGAAGGGGGCAGAGAGTACTGCGGGGGCTCCCACTCCTGTGCCCGATGGGGGCGGGGGTGCACCGGTAGCCACGGTAGGCGATTCCGAGGTGAAGGAGCTGAGTTGGGATGATGTTCAGGCGGTGGATATGTTGGGGCTGGAAGTGGGTTATCGCATTATTCCATTGGTGGATAAATCTCAAGGGGGTCATCTACTCAGTCGGATTAAGGGTATTCGTAAAAAGCTTTCGCAGGAGCTAGGATTCTTGATGCCGTCGGTACACATTAGGGATAATTTGGATTTATTGCCCAATGCCTATCGCATTACATTAATGGGAGTCCCTATAGACGAAGCGGAAATTCACCCTGACCGAGAGCTCGCCATTAATCCAGGGCAAGTATTCGGTAAGATTACGGGTATTGAAGGTAAGGATCCTGCCTTCGGTCTTGATGCGGTATGGATCGAAGCTAGTCAGAAAGATCAGGCGCAAACAATGGGATATACGGTGGTCGACGCTAGCACAGTAGTGGCCACCCATTTAAATCAAGTGATGCAAAAGCACTCCCATGAGTTGCTGGGCCATGAAGAGGTTCAAAAATTATTAGAACAACTTGAGAAAAGCTCACCCAAATTAGTAGAGAGTATTGTCCCCGCTCCGCTTTCGGTGAGTGTCTTGTTGCGCGTACTACAGAACCTATTGAAAGAGGGCGTTCCGATTCGAGATATACGCACCATCGCCGAAGCATTGGCGGATGCGTCCACAAGAAGTCAAGACCCTGACGTTTTGACGGCAACAGTTCGTTTAGCATTATCGCGATTAATCTCCCAAACCCTTGTTGGCGTTGAAGAAGAGCTGGCTGTGATTACCTTGCAGCCTGATCTGGAACAGTTATTGCTACAGTCTGTACAACAGGCGCGACAAGCCGGTGGGTCAGCTAGTGATGCAGTGTTGGAACCCTCGATGGCCGATAAATTATTAAAATCCGTTATCGAGGCGGGTCAAAAGCAGGAGCTTGCAGGCAAGCCGGCCATCTTACTGGTATCCGCAGCGGTGCGGGTAATGATGGCTCGGTTTATTAGATCCACGATGCCAACATTAAGCGTTTTGGCTTATAACGAAATACCGGATAGTAAACAGATCACCATTGTTGCTACGGTGGGTACCTAGCTTTGTAGGGTACTAGGTTTTAAGGTACTAGGTTTTAAGGTACTAGGTTTTAAGGTATTAGGTTTTAGGTTACATAGAATTTTAAGAAATCGTGATGGAGTAAGGGAATGAATGTTAGGCGATTTGTAGCACCCGATATGAGGCGTGCATTGAGCTTGGTGAGGGATGAGTTGGGCGATGATGCATTCATACTATCCAATAAATCCACGGCCGATGGAATCGAAGTATTGGCGTCAATTGATAACGAGGCTGTGGCTCCCAGTTCGGTGGCTCCCAGTTTAACCACAGCAAGTTCTTCACTCAGCACTAATGCTTCTGTGAGTGAAATGACGACTGATCAGTTGAATAAAAGTCTTTTAAATAGACGAAGACCTAAAAGTTCAGTAAAAATCGACAGGCCTTCTGCATCCGTTACTCCTGAGTCCATGGCACGTGCATCCATAACACCTGGGTCCACACCCACACCTATACCAACGACTGTGTACTCTGCTCCTAGGAAGCCCTTAGTTCGATCTAAATCGACAGATTCGGCTAGCGATATTCGCAATAAAAATTTAAGAGAGAACAAAGAAATTGCTCGATTAATTTTAGAGCTTGAGGATGCGAAAAGGGAGCTTGCGCAGACTAGAGATAAGCAACAGGAGGACTCCTACGAACCTTCGTCCGAAGCCGCTCATAACAACGAGGGGCCGAACTCAGGCAGTAACAGGGCAATGGAAGAGGAATTAAAGCAGCTTAGGGATTTACTGACATTGCAGATGGGTGAAGCTATGTGGGGAAACCTGAGCTATAAAAAACCGGTCCACGCTCAGGTACTCAAACGATTAAGCGCACTAGGTCTGACCCATAGTCTGTGTAAAAAAGTGTTAAAACTACTGGGTGATGCAGAAGATATTGAAACCGCCTGGCGTCGAGCATTGGTGAAAATAACAAAGCAAATTCCAACCGTGCGTCAGGATATCATCGATGAGGGAGGTGTGATTGCATTGGTGGGTCCCACTGGGGCAGGTAAGACCACTACTATTGCAAAAATTGCGGCCTCCTACGTACTCAAGTATGGAGCGGAGGACTTGGCCTTGGTGACCACTGATACTTATAGAATCGGTGCGCATGAACAGTTAAAGACTTTGGGTCGCATCTTGGGTGTACCGATACATATCGTCAGTGATGAAAGAAGTTTAAGCGAGATTTTGCAGGAGCTTGGCCATAAACATCTTGTGCTAGTTGATACTGCCGGACTATCCCGTGGTGATGCGGGTAGGCAAGACCAAATTCACCAGCTGATAGCGTGTAAAGCGCGCGTGCGAAATTATTTAGTGTTGGCGACGACACATCAATTAAAGGTACAACGAGCGGCCGTCGATGATTTTGACGGACTTTCACTTTGCGGCTGTATTCTGACAAAGCTAGATGAAACCAGTAGCCTCGGAGAATCTATCAGTGTGTTGCTGGAAAGAAAACTGCCCGTGGCGTATTTAACCGATGGACAAAAAATTCCAGATGATATTCATCTGGCTACCGGCCCCAAACTAATGAGTAGTGCCGTGTCTATGATGAATGAGGACGAAGTGGACGAAATGACCATGTCGGCGTTAGTGGGGTCACTGGAGTTGGAACAACTAAAACAGCCCTTCGAGATGGCATATGCTCAAAATGGATGATGCTGTGTTTTTATAACGAATTAGGTAACTAACGAATAGTTCAATCGCATAGATGAAGAGGGAGCAAACAAAAATTATTAGGAGTAAAACGTCATATTGACTTCTTTGTATAGATGATCATCTATGCTTAAAAAAGGACGAGAGACTGCACATAGCAGCAAATTAAAGGTGGAAAGAGTATGGGGTTGAATTCAGTCCAAGTAATCGCTGTAACCGGTGGCAAGGGCGGCGTGGGTAAATCTAATGTATCGGTTAATTTGGCTGTGGCCCTAGCTGATATGGGGCGACGAGTGGTCTTACTTGATGCAGACTTGGGCCTTGCTAACATCGATATCCTTTTAGGTGTAACGGCTAAAAGAAATTTATCAGATGTGTTGAAAGGCGAATGTAGTTTGAATGACATCTTAGTTAGTGGCCCCAATGGTATCCGGATCGTTCCCGCTGCGTCCGGTACACAAGCAATGGTTCACTTAAACACCTTAGAGCAGGCTGGATTAATTAATGCGTTTAGTTCTATTAGTCACGATATTGATGTATTAATTATTGACACCGCTGCCGGTATCAGTGAATCGGTCATCAGTTTTGTTAATGCAGCCCAGGAAACTATGTTAGTTGTTTGCAATGAGCCCACCTCTATTACGGATGCTTATGCAATGATTAAACTGTTGAATCAAAATTATGGTATGCATCGTTTTCAGATATTAGCCAATATGATTCGTTCCCAGCAAGAGGGNCGGGAGCTATACGCCAAATTAACCAAAGTAACGGATCGATTTCTTGATGTGGCATTGCAATTTTGTGGAGCAGTACCTTACGACGATTATTTGCGTAAGGCGGTACAACGACAGAAGGCAGTGGTTGATGCCTATCCGCGTAGCAAGGCCTCTATCGCATTCAAAGCCTTAGCCAATAAAGTGGATGCTTGGCCCTTGCCTTCAACGCCTAGGGGTCATTTAGAATTTTTTGTAGATCGTTTAGTTCAAAGTGCGGTTAGCCAATAAAAACGAAAATATAATATTAAAGTCTCAAGAATAAATGGGGATTCTTAGCTAGTCTTTACTAGATGGCAGAAAATTACAGCCATTTTTTCTAGTTAATTTTGATAATTTCCAGTTAATTTTGATAAGCCATTTGTTTTTATACAACTTTTGTTGCTAGGCAATATTTGTCATTAGATAGAGATTGTATTATTTAAGAAATCAGGTTTTTGTGAGTAAATGCCGATAAACATGAACGAAAACTGTGGTCACACGGCCTATCAAGAGAACCAGAACAGTAATCTTGATCAGCTAGTGCAACAGTATGCAGTCTTGGTAAAACGAATTGCTTATCATTTGATGGGGCGAATGCCTTCGAGTATTTCTGTTGATGACATGATCCAATCTGGCATGATNGGGTTGCTGGAAGCGGCTGGCAAATATGACGGTAGCAAAGGGGCCAGTTTTGAAACTTATGCAGGCATACGGATTCGGGGGGCGATGCTGGATGAGATTCGTCGAGGTGATTGGGCTCCACGCTCAGTGCACCGCAATGCTCGAAAGGTATCAGCGGCCATAAAACAAATTGAAAACAGAACCGGTGCCGATGCCAAAGATGCGGATATAGCCAAAGAAATGGGTGTGACTATGGCGGGATATCATGCCATGTTACAAGACACTTTGGGCACTAAACTGTTTAGTTTAAATGAGTTAACCAATTCGGATGATTTTATCCCTGGGGCCATCAGTCGGTCTACCGTGGGGCCTTACCATGATACTCAAAGAANTTCCTTCCAAGTTAGTTTGGTGGAGGCAATAGGCAATTTGCCTGAACGTGAGCGCTTAGTGTTGGCATTATACTATGATGAGGAGCTTAACCTTCGGGAAATTGGAGAGATTATCGGCGTTAGCGAATCTCGTGTTAGCCAAATTCATAGCCAAGCTGCCTTGCGGTTGCGATCTCGACTAGAAGCTTGGCACGACAGCAATAGCTAAATTGCAGTGTCATTATCTCTGAATATATGAAATAGCGTCTTAGAAAATGTAACCTGAATTACCTCAAAAAAACTGGATTGCCCTCAATCACCAACTAGACTTAAAAATAGGTGGAAGTGGGGAGCTATACCCTTATTTTGAAAGATGTTGGAGGCAGCCTTGAACAAGAACATGAAGATTCTAATAGTGGATGATTTTTCTACTATGCGTCGAATCATCAAAAACTTACTGCGCGATCTCGGTTATGTAAATACCTCTGAAGCAGATGACGGTAACTCTGCGTTACCCATGCTACAGACTACGCCGTTTGATTTCCTGATTACTGATTGGAACATGCCTGGGATGACGGGTATTGATTTACTCAAGGCAGTGCGAGCAGATGGTAAGTTAGTAAACTTACCGGTGTTGATGGTGACGGCGGAAGCGAAGCGTGAGCAAATTATTGAAGCGGCGCAAGCGGGGGTTAACGGCTATGTGGTTAAACCTTTTACCGCAGCAGCACTNAAAGAAAAAATTGAAAANATATTTGATCGCGTGGATGCCTAAGCGCATTTTCCTATGTGCATTTGGTTTTCAAATAATTTGATTGTCAAATGGTTGTCAAATGATTGTTAAATGATTGTTAAATGATTGTCNAATAAATGTGGTTATTGAGTTGAGACACATTGTATGTTGAGTGAAAGAGGTGGCGATACGGATATTGANGGAGNNTTGGTCGCTCNAGCAAAAGCGCTTGTNGCTCAGCTAGAAGGTGGTGATTCCACCGGGGCGATGGNGACTATAAATGAACTCTATCAGAANAGAGATTATGGTCTTTACCAAGAGATAGGTAAGCTAACCCGCAATATTCACAACGCTATTCGGGATTTTGAGATTGATATCACCGTCCCCTCTACGGAAGAAGAGCCGATGGGCCGAAAGTGCGATGCTTCCGATAGATTGAACTATGTAATACAGTTAACGGAAAACGCCGCGAATAAAACCATGGATATGNTTGAGGACACGATTCCCATCTCGAAAGAGTTAGGTGATACCGCAACTAAGTTGAAGGGCGATTGGCAGCGTTTAATTCGCAGAGAATTATCGGGTGAAGAGTTTCGTAATCTTTATAAAGAGATGGNTGGTTTTTTAGAGTTTACGGCAAATAAAGCAAGTAGCATTGACAGTAATCTTTCATCGATTTTNTTAGCGCAGGATTATCAAGATTTAACGGGCCAGGTGATTAAGCGCGTTATTTCCTTGGTGACTGAAGTACAGATTAACCTAGTCACCATGGTTAAGACCGCATCGAACGTAGAGATGATTACCGGTATTAGCCATGACTTACCCGATGACATNTTAGAAAAANACATTGAAGCCGAAGGGCCAACGGTCAATGCTGAAGCACGCGATGATGTGGTCAACAATCAAGATGAAGTGGATGATTTACTGTCTAGCCTAGGTTTTTAAAAACAGTTTTTAAGAACAGGTTTTTAAGCTTAGTTAGAGATGACTTAAATAGTGTTGGTTTGACAGTATTTGATAGAGTAGTAATTAGTAAGGGAGCTGACGGATGAGTTTCGACGCGGATGAGGAAATCCTACAGGACTTTTTAGTTGAAGCTGGGGAGATCTTAGAGCAACTGTCGGAACAGTTGGTCGAANTAGAAAATAGACCCGATGATGTTGATCTGCTCAATGCCATTTTTCGCGGTTTTCACACGGTTAAAGGTGGAGCTGGATTTCTTCAGCTTGATGCGCTTGTGGCATTATGTCATATCGCAGAAAATGTTTTTGATCACCTAAGAAATGGTAAGATTACCGTTAGCGCAGAGTTAATGGACATNGTCCTGCAGGCACTGGACACGGTAAATGAAATGTTTGCCAACGTTAACCAGAGAGTGGAGCTGGTACCCGCAGAGCAGAGTCTTCTTGATGCCTTAACACAGCTTATTGAGCCTACCCCGGCCCCTGCAGCGCCCGTTGCCGCAGAGCCTGCTGCTGCTGAACCCGTGCCGACAGAAAAGGTGGCTAGCCCGCCACCCCCAGCGGCCAAATCGGGTGGCGATAGTTCGGGTGATAAATCGGGTGATAATTCGGGTGATATTTCTGATGCGGAGTTTGAGGAGTTTCTTGATGCCCTTGATGACCCCAAGGGTGAGAAATCGACTCCAAGCTCTGGCAGCTCCAACGATATAGAACTATTTGATGCAGAACCCGCGGCGACGGTATCCTCTGCTAGCGATATTATTAACTCCTCTTCCACCGAAGAAATCACTGAAGATGAGTTTGATGCTTTACTGGATCAGTTGCACGGCTCAAAACAAGCACCCGTGCCCGCTGCTCCCACAACGCCTGCGATACCACCCTCGTCGAGTGCTGAGGCTGGTGAGTTCAGTGACTCTGAATTTGAAAACTTACTAGATGAATTACACGGTAAAGGTCAGCATCAAGGAGCGCCCGCTGGCGCATCGCCGCCTGCAAGTGCAGCTCCCGCAGCAAATGTACCTGCGGCAAAAGCTCCGCCTGTTGGTGGCGCTGGTGGCGCTGATGAGGCCATCTCTGATAATGAGTTTGAAAATTTGCTTGATGAGTTGCACGGAAAAGGTCATGGACCCACGGCCCAAGAAGGAGAAGTATCTGCTGCGCCTCCTCCCGCTAGTGCACCAACACCGGTGGTTGAGGTTGTGCCTGCTGCAGCAGAACCTGCTGCGAAGCCTGTCACAGCGAAGCCAAAAGTGGTAGCGTCAGATAAAGCTAAACCTGCTGCTGGCAAGGACATGGGAGCTGTTGCTGCAGAAACCACAGTGCGTGTTGATACCAAACGGTTAGATGACATCATGAATATGGTGGGAGAGTTGGTGTTGGTACGAAATCGGTTGGTTCGCTTAGGGTTGAAGAGTGCCGATGAGGCGATGAGTAAAGCGGTGGCCAATTTAGATGTGGTGACTGCTGATTTGCAAACATCGGTAATGAAAACCAGAATGCAACCCATTAAGAAAGTATTTGGTCGCTTTCCGCGGGTGGTGCGAGATTTAGCACGTAATCTGAAAAAAGAAATTAATCTTGAACTACAGGGCGAAGAAACCGACCTTGATAAGAATTTGGTGGAAGCACTGGCGGACCCTTTGGTGCATTTGGTGCGAAATTCAGTTGATCACGGTGTGGAGACACCGGACGTACGAGAGGCTTCTGGCAAGAGCCGTGCAGGGCGTATTGTGTTGGCGGCTCAGCAAGAAGGCGATCATATCGTGTTGTCAATTACCGATGATGGCGCGGGCATGGAGGCGGGTGCTTTACGCAAACGTGCAGTTGAAAAAGGGATTATGGACGAGGAGACTGCGGAGCGTTTGAGTGATCAGGACTGTTTTAATTTAATTTTCCATCCGGGTTTTTCCACTAAAGATGAGATATCAGATGTGTCGGGCCGGGGCGTCGGCATGGATGTGGTCAAAACCAAAATCACTCAACTTAATGGTACGGTTGAAGTTCAATCAACCTTAGGAAAGGGNACTGTTATTTCCATCAAGGTACCACTGACTCTCGCTATTATGCCAACGCTCATGGTAATGCTAGGCCAGCAAACTTTTGCGTTACCGTTGGTTAGCGTGAATGAAATATTTCACATGGATTTGAGTAAAACCAATGTTGTCGATGGTCAAGAGGTGGTGATTGTTAGAGAAAAAGCATTGCCGCTTTTTCATTTGAANCGGTGGTTAGTTTACAATGCCCAGAATGCTAAGACCTTAAGTACTGCCCATGTAGTTATTGTGACTGTCGGCACACAAAAGGTGGGATTTGTGGTGGATCAGCTTATTGGCCAAGAGGAAGTAGTGATCAAACCACTGGGTAGGATGTTGCACGGTACGGCCGGAATGGCAGGTGCCACCATTACCGGGGACGGAAGGATTGCACTGATCCTAGACGTACCTAGTATGCTGAAAAAATATGCCGGTGCAGTCGGGTAGCGTCGAACTAGCGGAGAGGGAACGGTAGAATGGCCGTAACAGTTTTGGTGGTGGACGACTCGAGTTTTTTTCGGCGTCGGGTTGTGGAGATATTGCGTGACATTAATGAAGTAAAAATCATTGGTACCGCTGCAAATGGCCTCGAGGCCATAGAAAAGAATGCGCAACTTAGCCCCGATGTGATTACCATGGATTATGAGATGCCATTAATGGATGGAATCTCCGCCATNCAACATATCATGAAAGATAAGCCTACNGCGATTTTGATGTTTTCTTCTTTAACCTTTGAAGGNGCANGAGTGACGTTGGATGCGTTGGCNGCNGGTGCGTTAGATTTTTTACCGAAAAGCTTTGAGTCCATGTCTAGTAAGAAAGTGGATATAGGGCGTGTACTNGCCGACAGAATTTTAGCTTTAGTCAATAAAAAGGACAAAAAAGAGAACCTNGAGAGAACTAGCGATAACTTATCGAGAGATCNCGNATTTTTGGATGCTAATGAGTCNNGCGAGTCNGTNGTAGGAAATCCNNGGNNNNCNNCNACNTCGCAAAGGTCAGGGTTAAGCCGAACGCCATTGCGCGAACCTCTACCTCGTGGAAANTCATCCAGAGATGCNGCTANCTCGAGACACGAGTCGGAGAGACCGAATTACAGCTTCGTCTTCTGCCCCTGCCCGAGCTAACACAACATCCCCAGCGGGGATGCCGTCGCTATTGTTGATCGGCGCCTCTACAGGTGGACCAGTAGCGTTACAGTCCGTATTGAAGGAGCTACCGGCAAATTTCCCGGTACCCATATTGATTATTCAACACATGCCTAAAGCCTTTACAAAACCATTTGCTGAGAGATTGGACCAATATTGTAATGTAAAGGTTAAAGAAGCTGTTAATAGGGATCGACTTACACGCGGCGTTGCGTTGGTTGCGCCCGGTGGNAAGCAGATGCTAGTAACGAGCGCTGGTGGAATTCGGATATTAGACAGTGATGAACGGCTACAATATAAGCCCTCCGTTGACGTCACTTTTGGTTCCGCTGCAAAAGCAATGCCTGGCAAGATACTTGCATTGGTATTGACAGGTATGGGCGCCGACGGTCGAGAAGGCGCGAAACTTTTAAAACGTGGGAACTCTCGCATATGGACTCAGGACGAGGCCAGCTGTGTTGTGTATGGGATGCCACTGGCGGTCAAAAGCGCACAGTTATCTGACGAAGAAGTCAGAGTAGCGGATATGGGACGTCGCTTAATAGCGGAGTTTAGGTGTGGATCTACTTAGTATTGCAGGTGTGGTACTCGGGTTTGCCGCCATTTTGGGGGGTAATTTTCTTGAGGGTGGACATTTGGGCGGGCTCTATAATGGACCTGCCGCGATAATAGTGATTGGTGGCACTTTTGGCGCTGCTATGCTGCAAACGCCGCTACCCGTCTTTAAACGTGCATTTAGCATTATTCCTTGGATATTTGTTCCCCCTAAAATTGAAATTCAAGCTGGAATCAATAAAGTGATTAGCTGGAGTTTGATTGCGCGAAAAGAGGGGTTGTTGGGGCTNGAGTCAAAGGTTGATACGGAAGAGGACGCCTTTGCGAAAAAAGGCTTACAACTATTAGTTGATGGTGGTGAGCCTGATTCAATTCGGCAGATTCTTGAAGTGGATATGTTTGTTAAAGANAGTAGAGATATGCATGCCGCTAAAGTATTTGATTGTATGGGCGGTTATTCACCCACAATTGGCATTATTGGAGCGGTAATGGGATTGATACATGTCATGGGTAACCTGGCAGATCCTAGCCGGTTGGGGCCGGGAATTGCCACCGCTTTTGTGGCTACTATTTATGGGGTTGGTCTAGCAAATTTGTTGTTGCTCCCAATGGGGAATAAATTAAAAAGTATGGTGCAGCAACAAGCCCAATCCAGGGAGTTAATGATTGCAG
Source organism: Pseudomonadales bacterium (assembly GCA_016765265.1). Classification (GTDB taxonomy): domain Bacteria; phylum Pseudomonadota; class Gammaproteobacteria; order Pseudomonadales; family DC-out160; genus DC-out160. Next base: position 21,873 of record JAESQG010000258.1, read on the forward strand.
GTGTTATTGCTATCGCAGAGGGTGAGAATCCTAGAACAATAGAGTTTAAACTTTACGGATATATTGAAGACGACGAAGTGTCTTTAGTTGAAGAGTAATATTGAGTTGAAGAGTAATATTTACTGCGTAGAGAGGCTATGGCTAGACGCTATCAAGAACTAGAAGTAGTGAATCAAGAGCGATGGGTGGTGTCTTATGCAGACTTTATTACGCTACTATTTGCTTTTTTTGTAGTGATGTATTCAGTCTCTTCAGTGAATGAAGGTAAATACAAAGTGCTTTCAGAATCTCTCGAAAGTGCATTCACTGTTAGTTCTAAAACATTGCACTCCAATGACGANGGTCAAATAAACGCGAAAGCATTAAAAAGTATGGATCAATTGATTGTTTTTCCGATACCGGGTGAATACGCTAGTGATCGAGATTATGAATACGGTATTGAAGGCTTAGAAGTGGACGTTGCTGCAAGTGACGGTAAAGGGCAAGAGGATGTGCGCTGGGANGGTACTGGTTACCCCAAGTTAAGCGAAGAAGAATCAATAGCGCAGTTAAATAATTTGAGGAGTGACTTGTCGACTAGTTTTAGTAAATTGATTGACGATGGCACAATTTCCGTTAAGGGAAATGATCAATTTATCGAAATTGAAATTAAGAATAGTGTTTTATTTAAAAGCGGTTCAGCCGAGGCTAGCCAGGATGCTAGATTTGTCATACGTAAGATTGCCCAGTTATTAGGGAAGAATGAGAACTCAATACAGGTTGAAGGTTTTACGGATGATGTCCCCATTAAAAATGCTAAGTTTCCGTCTAACTGGGAGTTGTCTGCCGCTAGGGCCTCTACCATTGTTCGAATGTTAACGGCTAGCGCAATCAATCCAAAACGCTTAGCGGCTGTTGGCTACGGAGAGCATCAACCGGTTGCTGATAATGATACGGTAGATGGACGAAAACAAAATAGACGTGTGGCGCTTATAATTTCTAGGGAGGAAAATATTCGTCGCAAATCGGTAAATGCAGTATCCATAGAGGAAGCGCAAGAGGGTAAAGGTATCTTTAATCCTTTCAAGGTAATGGGAGAGTCCATTGCAAAGGCAGCCAAGGGAATTCGGGTAACACAAGGTATCAAGGATCAAACTATCGAGTTAGTTCCTGCTACTGAAGAGAGCGATGTCCCCGAAAATACGGTGAAACCTTTTCGTCTAAAAGGCGGTGGATTACTCTTTACTGCTGATCCGAAAGGTAGAATTGATCTTGTAGAGGATTGATGTATCTTCATTGGGTAACACTAGGGATGCAATTAAGTTAAGCTAAAAACAGGGATGTGTAAGTGAGAGTCTGGGCGACGGCGAACCAAAAAGGCGGTGTGGGAAAGACGACAACAGTTGTTGGTCTTGGCGGTCTCCTGGCGGAAGCAGGACATCGAGTATTGTTAGTTGACCTTGATCCCCATGGGTCATTAACCAGTTATTTTGGTGCGAATCCCGACGAAATTGAATTTTCAACGTATAATTTTTTTCAGCATAATGGTGATATTCCTGCTGATCTGCCTAATCAGATTCGACTGAAAACTAAAAACCGCGGTCTTGATCTGTGGCCGGCTTCCACTTTGCTGGCCACAGTGGAAAGGCGCATGAGCACTAAAAGTGGTATGGGCTTGGTGGTTTCCAAGGCACTTATTCAGCAGTGGGATGATTATGATTATGTGTTAATAGATACCCCACCGATACTTGGCATATTGATGGTGAATGCACTGGCTGCTTGTCAGCGGATTTTGCTGCCAGTACAAACTGAGCACTTGGCGATAAAAGGGTTAGAGAGAATGATGCGTACCTTGAGTATGGTCATGCGGTCTCAGGGGCGGGATTTGGATTATATAGTGGTGCCAACCATGTTTGATCGACGCACTCATTCTTCTATGCAGAGTTTACGTATTTTACGAAACACCCATGAAGATTGTATTTGGTCTTCCGCTATTCCCATTGATACTAAATTGAGAGATGCGAGTAAAGCCGGTGTGCCGCCCTCGGTTTACGATCGTAATAGTCGAGCGGTAAAAGCTTATGGTTCGCTGTTAAAATATCTATTGCAACACGATATTGAACCGGTTCATCCTCAAATTAGTTGAACTTCGAAACCTCCTGTCCTACGGGTACCGCGTTCATATACCTCTTTAATAGCTAAAATGGTAATAGCTAAAATGAGGTGAATATGTGTGATCTATTTGAACCTAAAAACCGCAGTTAGACCTGCCAAGGACTTAACCTAGCATCGATACCACATTCTAAATTAAGCGAACTGCCCTTAGGTTAGGCA